>CAYSJT010000012.1:0-14030 GCA_964431625.1 uncultured Gammaproteobacteria bacterium
GATTGGCAGCAAGCAGAGTTTCGTACTTTCACCAAGCGGGGTAGTAGGACCGAACAGCGCTCCTAACCTTTAAAATAAAAGGGGGCACTTGTACTGATAAAAAAGGAGGTACGGTGCTGAGCATGAAAAAGAAGGAGATATGTAAGAAGAATGCTGGTTGGTATCCTGTGTTCTGTGAGACCCGGCCTCTTGGCTGGTGTAAAGCTCATAAGCTAAACCCTAAGTTGCTAGCCGGAGTAATCCGGAGGCAGCGCCTAGGACCCAATCTCGGTAAGGGTCCTTTTATTTTACAAAACAGAGCCTGACGGCCCTGTTTTTATATGCTATTGATTTTGGCTTAAGCGGAAAGTTTGACGCCGGGACTCATGGAAGAAGCCAGGCTGAGGTTTTTGATGAAGAGACCCTTGGAGGAAGACGGCTTGCTCTTCTTGACGGTCTCAAGCAGAGCTTCGAAATTTTCCTTGAGCTTTTGGTCGTCAAAGCTCAGCTTGCCGATGACGGCATGGACATTCCCGGTATCGTCGTTTTTGAAGCTTATCTTCCCCTTCTTGAGTTCAGCCACGGCTTTGGCCGGGTTGGGGGTGACGGTGTCGTTCTTCGGTGAAGGCATGAGGCCGCGGGTGCCCAGGATCTTAGCGATAACTGCCAGGTTTTTCATTATGGCCGGTTCAGCCACGGCGACCTGAAAGTCGGTCTTTTCTGTCTTCTTGATTTCAGCGATGAGCTCGTCGCCGCCGGCATAATCGGCCCCGGCTGCTTTGACGGCCGCTTCGTTCTCCGGCATGACAAAAGCCGCGACTTTGACGGTCTTGCCCGTGCCATGAGGCAGGCTAACCGCCGCTCTCACCTGTTGGTCGCCCTTCTTGGGATCGATGCCCAGACGGAAGTGGACTTCCAGGGAAGCGTCGAACTTAGCTTTGTTTATCTGCTTGACGATGCGAATCGCTTCGTCTATGGCATAGGCCTTGGCCGGGTCGTAGATAGCTGAGTAGTCGGTTTTCTTCCTGGCTTTGGCTACTGGTTTGGCGACCTTAGTAGTTTTTTTGGTCTCTTTTTCCATATTGTTATTTCGTGGTCCAGCGCCCGAAGCGGGCTCCCACAATTAATTAAGTTATTTTATTTCCACGCCCATTTGGCGGGCCGTGCCGGCGATTATCTTTTTAGCTGCATCCAGGTCATTGGCGTTTAAATCCGCCAGCTTGACCTTGGCGATCTCGGCGAGCTGGTCGTCGCTGATGGAACCGATCTTTTCGGTGAGCGGCTTGCCCGAACCCTTCTTGATGCCGGCCGCTTTCTTGATCAGTTCGGCCGCCGGCGGAGTCTTGAGGACAAAGGTATAGCTTCTGTCCTCGAAGACGGTGATTTCCACCGGAATGATGTCGCCCATTTTGTCCTTGGTCTTGTCGTTGAAGTCCTTGCAGAATTCGGCGATATTGAGGCCGTGCTGGCCCAGGGCCGGACCGACCGGGGGCGCCGGATTGGCCTGGCCGCCGGCTATTTGCAATTTGATTTTAGTTTTTATCTTTTTAGCCATATTGATACGTTAACAGGAAAGCGGAGAAGCGCCGCCTCCGTCTTGTTTAGGTTTTTTTGATTTGGAGGAAGTCCAATTCGACCGGCGTTTCCCGGCCGAACATGGAAACCGATACCTTGACCTTGCCTTTGGCCTCGTCTATGGCCGTGACTTTGCCATCCATGTTCTTGAAAGGCCCTTCGTTGATGCGGACCGGGGAGCCGACGACAACGTCTATCTGGAACTTGGGATCTTCCACGCCCATGCGTTTCTGCAGAGCTTTGACCTCAGTGTCGCTGATGGGGGTGGGGATGGTGCCGGTGCCAATGAAGCCGGTGACGTTGGGGGTATTTCTGACGATATACCAAGACTCATCGGTTACTTCCATCTCGACTAGGATGTAGCCGGGGAAGATCTTTTCCTCTACCACTTTGCGCTTGCCGTTTTTGATCTTGATCTTCTTCTCGGTCGGGATGAGGATGTTGAAGATCTTGTCCTCCATGTCCAGGGATTCCACTCTTTGCTTGAGGTTCTGGGCGACATTCTCTTCATAGCCGGAATAGGTGTGGATGACATACCAGCGGCGGCCTTGATTTAATAGTTGTTTGGCCATACGTTTAAGAACTATTTATTATCTGCTTACCAGAATCTGGAAAGCATAATTGAAGGCGTAGTCTAGGGCGCCCAAAAATATCGCCACCGCCAAGCTGATGCCGATGACGAGGAGGGTGTAGTTGTAGGTCTCTTTCTTGGTCGGCCAAGTGACTTTTTTCATCTCTTCAACCGAACCTTTGATGTAGTTTGTAAGCTTGTTCATATTGGGAGCAAGAGGTATTTAAAAATAGCCTCCGAGGCCACTTTTTTATCTAAGATAATCATATAAAATAAAAGGGGATATGTCAAGGAAATCAGCCCCTTTCTCCTATATTGACAGAAATATTAGGATGTGGTAATGTGTCATGATCGTTCACTGAAATATTCACCAAAAAGTCCTTTAAAAAATATGGAAAAAGAAAGAATGTCTAATCTCGCCTTTTGGATGATAAATCCGGCGGTAATTGCTTTCATTGTATTATTATGCCTTGTCCCGTCTATGGACAGAAACATTGGCTTAATGATCTTTTTTTTATTTTCTCCTGTGATGGCAATAGCCTTTTTGCCTAAGTTCGTGGCAAAAGGGCGCAAAATTTCAGCTCTTGCCTACGCTTTTGGCGCTGTCTTATTCCTAGCAATGCCTGGGTTGACCCTAAATTTATGGGGAAAACTATTTTTGTTTATTTTACTTTTGGCCGCCATTCCCAGGGTATTAGCTGAACTGGGAGCCACAGAAATAATCCGGATAAGGCGGGTTGCAGTCTGGTCGGCAGTCATTGCCTTGGCATTGCTAACTGTCATTGGCTTCATCCATGGTCAAACTCCATCGGCAAGCCGGTTAGAGACATTAACCTATGTAGCCGTTGCCAGCGCCTGTGTCCTATCGGCGATATCGCCAATTCGTATCTTTGCGGATGAGTCGTTATTTCCGATTCTTTCAATCTTGGGATTTATAGCCGGACTGATGCTCTTCCTGGTGATAAGGCCGATTAACCTTGATATCTGGGGGAAGCTATTGGCGATTGCCTGGATGACGGCCGCTTTCAGCCGGACCTATGCTGAGGCCAGCGATATCTTTGGCTGGAATAGGAAGCATAAATAAAAATAAAATAATTCAGCAGGCCTAAACCAGCCTGCAGCTCCTCCCAGCGCCTGGATCCGTCCGGGCGCTTTTTCGTTTGCTTTTTGGCCTAGGAACGGCTAAAATGGTATCAGGACAAATTATCCGTCTTTTTCTATATGGTCAGCCCCAATCTAATCAAACGCAACGAAAACAGCCAGGCGGTCGAGGTCAATGCCAACGCCAAGAAGCTCTTCCAGGTGATATACAGCGAGAGCTTGCCTAAAGACGAATCCCGCCAGGACGACATTCCTCGCATCAGGGTCTCGGCTCTGGTTTCCCGTCTCGCCTTCTTCTATGAAAAGGTGAGAAATGCCGTGGACTACGAAGAAGAGCATCTTTTGCGCAAGAATGCTATTTCCCGCATCCTGAGGCGCCAAGTGATGATTGAGAGCGTCATCAAGGATGTTGACAGCCCGAAGATCGCCGAGCATTTAATCGTCGAGCTCATCCGCGGCCGCTACCTCCCCAATAACGAGATCCCCGAGGCAAAAATAGGGGAGATTGCCCTCCTGCTGGATAAGTATATCCGCCTCAAGGACCAGATGATACTCAAGATAAATGCCGAGATAGACTTAAAGAAGGATATTAACCGGGCTAAGGACCTGGTGAATGAGAAGAACCGCCTGGTCCGCTGGACCTTAGCTTTGGCCGCCTGTGAGATAGAAGATGTGTTGGGCCAGAACCGGGTCAAGCAGATGGTCGTCAATAGCATGTTTGACGTTCTGTCTCAGAATATCAGCCTTCCCACTGGTCTGGACCAATCCGACTTGGAAATACAAATATATTTGAGTATTGGCCGTAATTATCTCAAGCTGGACAAAGACATGCTTAGCTTTGTCCTGTTTAAGTACTATAACAGCGATTGGCTGGATTTGGGTCGCCAGGGTGGCTGGGGCAAGGAGGCTGAGGCCAAGGTTGGCCGCATTGCCTCCGGCTTGATGGATCTGCGCCAGCTGGTGGAGAAGCAGCTTGCCTACCCTCTAGGCAAGCAGTTGGATAAGATTACTCGCGCCTACTCCTTATATTTTTCCATCCTCGCCGAAACTATCAATGAGGATCCAGCCAAGACATATAATGAATTGCAGCAGGGAGAGAAGAGCTTTATAGCTTCGATCAAAAAAGTCTGTCAGAGGAAGTATAAGAAGGCCAAGAATCGGCTTTGGCGAGCGGCTTTTAGGAGCATCATCTATATTTTCCTGACCAAGTCAATCTTTGCCGTTTTGATTGAGGTTCCGGCTATTCGTTGGCTGGGCGAGACCTTGAATCCGATTTCCTTGGGGATAAATATTGCTTTTCCGGCAATTCTTCTATTTCTCATCGTTTTCTTCACCAGGACGCCTAATGGGGACAATACTGACAAGATAATCGCTGGCATCAAGGAAGTCGCTTTCCAGGGCCAGGAAAGGCGCCAGCCCATCATCCTCCGTCCCGACAACCGGCGCAACTGGCTGGCCCGGGGAATTTTTAACATCATCTATGCCGCTTCTTTCTGTTTTTCCGTCTATGTCATTATCCGGGTTCTAGACTTCATCAATTTTAATTGGGTCAGCATTACCATCTTCCTTTTCTTCCTGGCTTTCGTCAGCTTTTTTAGCATCGTCGTCACCCGCGGCGTCAAGGAGCTCATGATCGTCGAGCGGCGCGAGAACCTCGGCAGCTTTCTTATCGACCTCTTCTACATGCCTATCATTCTGGTCGGCCGCTGGCTGTCGCGAAATGCCTCCAAGCTCAATGTCTTCATTTTTATTTTTGATTTCATCATCGAGGCCCCCTTCAAGATATTGGTGGAAATAGCCGAGGACTGGACTAAGTACGTCAAGGAGAGGCGGGACAACATGCAATAATATGGCCAGCCTCTACATTGTGGCCACGCCCATTGGCAACTTGGAAGATATCAGCCTGCGGGCGCTTCGCATCTTGAAAGAAGCCGATGCGGTTCTTGGCGAAGACACCCGGGTGGCCAAGAAACTTTTGGATAGGTACGGCATAAAGACGCCGGCCATTTCATACCATCAGCATAGCGGGAATCTCAAGACCGATCGCCTGCTCAGCCTTCTCCGGGAAGGGAAGAGCCTGGCTCTGGTCACTGACGCCGGCACACCCGGCATTTCCGATCCGGGAAGCCATCTGGTTTCACTGGTGCGGGAGAAGCTTCCTGAAGTATCAATTATCGCCATTCCCGGAGCTTCCGCCCTTTCTACTTCCTTGTCCCTGGCCGGAGACGGTTTTGACCGCTTTCTCTTTCTTGGCTTCCTGCCCCATAAAAAAGGTAGACAGACGATGCTTAAGGAAATAGCGGCCAGTTCTTGGCCAACGGTATTGTATGAGTCAAAGCACCGGGTACTGAAACTATTGGAAGAATTGGCTGGATTGGAAGGGAAGAGCCTATCTTTTGAGCTGCTTATCGCCCGTGAACTGACCAAGATTCACGAAAGCATTTATCTTGGTAGTCCGAAAATGATATTAGAGAAGCTGCAATCTAATTCGCAATCCCTTAAAGGCGAGTTCGTAGTAATGGTGAAGAAAAAAGGAAAAGATTAGTTTAAGATTATGATGATTTAGTTAAGTGAGCTTTCTATTTTGTATTTAGTTATGCCAAAGCCCCAGCCATTCTATATCACCACCACTCTGCCCTATATCAACGCCGAGCCCCATATCGGCTTTGCGGCCGAGATCATCAAGGCCGATGTCATCGCCAGGTACCGTCGGCAGCGGGGAGACGAAGTCGTCTTTAATACCGGGACCGACGAGCACGGACTCAAAGTTTATCAGAAAGCCAAAGAGCTGGGTCTGGAGGTCCAGGAGTACTGCGACCGCTACTCCGCCCGTTTCCGGCCCTTGGCTGAAGCTTTGGATCTTAGCTACGACCGTTTCATTCGAACGACCGATGCGCCCCATCAGGCGGCGGCCCAGGAGTTTTGGCAGCGCTGCCAGGCGAACGGCGACATATACAAGAAATCATACCGGGTGAAATATTGCGTTGGCTGCGAGATGGAAAAGACCGACTCGGAGCTTGATGGCGGACGCTGCCCCCTGCATCCCAACCGGGAACTGGAACTAATAGACGAGGAAAACTATTTTTTCCGCTTTTCCAAATATCAGGCAGCGCTTTTGAAATTATATGACAGCCGACCCGATTTCGTCCTGCCGGCCAGCCGGCTTAAGGAAATCAGGAGCTTTGTCGAACGTGGCTTGCAGGATTTTAGCATTTCGCGCTTGCGTGAGAAGATGCCCCATGGCGTGCCTGTCCCTGGCGACGAAAGCCAGGTGATGTATGTCTGGTTTGACGCCCTGGTTAATTATATTTCCACCCTGGGCTGGCCGGACAAGCCAGACTTTGCCCGCTACTGGCCGGGCACGCAGGTCTGCGGCAAGGATAATCTCCGGCCCCAGGCGGCGATGTGGCAGGCGATGCTTCTTTCCGCCGGCTTAGAAGCTTCCCGGCAGATTTTGGTTTTCGGTTTTCTCACCGCCGGAGGAGAGAAGATCAGCAAGAGCCTGGGCAATTCCATTGACCCGTATGCCTTGGCCGAGAAATATGGCAGCGATGCTCTGAGGTATTATCTTCTCTCCGAGATACCGACCTTCGCCGACGGCGACTATTCCGAAGAGAAGTTCCGCTTCCGCTATAACGCCGATCTGGCTAACGGCCTGGGCAACCTAGCCGCCCGGGTGGCCAACCTTTTAGAAAAGGAGGAAATAGGGACTGGCTTCAAGGTTAATTTGGAAGCCGCGGATTTTTCCCGGACTAACCAAGATTTTGAGGGGAAGATGTCCGGATGGCGCTTGAACGAAGCTTTGCAGATAATCTGGGAGAAGATAAAGGAAGCGGATGAGCGACTGACTAAAGCGGCTCCTTGGAAGCTGGAAGGGAAGGCGGAGAAAGAAGCCATTCTTCGTCCTCTGGCCCAGGATATTTTAAATATCGCTTATTTACTCGAACCCTTTTTGCCGCTTAGTTCGCTTAGCCTACAAGCGCAGTTTGGCGCCTCCCAGGTCAAGAAGGGCCAGCCGCTCTTTCCGCGCCTGGAAATTAGCGTTTAATTTAAATTTCACATATGTCTATTTTTGACATCTCCCTACTGGTTATCTTAGCCGCCTTTATTCTAAACGGATTGTTCAAGGGCATTATCCGCTCCCTGGGCCACATCGTCGGCTTATTGATCGGCGCCTATGTCGCCAGCCACTTCTATCTCGCTCTGTATGAATGGGGTAAGCACTTGGCCAATGGCCATGAAAATGTCGGCAAGGTCGTCGCCTTCATTCTTCTATTTGTCATAGTAACCCGGCTGGTGGACTGGCTCTTTGTTCTTCTGGAAAAGCTTTTCAAATTCGTGGCCGTCATTCCCGGCAGTAAGTATATCAATAATCTCTTGGGCGCAGCGCTAGGATTTTTGGAAGGTTCTCTTTTTCTCGGCTTACTCATTTTCGTCATCTCCAAATATGCCATTATCGGCAATTTCTTCGCCGACCAGATAGCCGCTTCCCGCCTCGCTCCTTTCCTGCTCTGGGTGGCCAAGCTGGCCATGCCTCTTTTGCCGGAAGCCCTGAAGGCGATACAGAGCTTGGTCTAAAGACATGCTGAAGTTCAGGCTCAAAGGCGGGAAAATCGCCAAGGATGATCTTCAAGCTATTGTTTCGGCCTTGTTATTGGGCCGAGTCGCCGTTCTGCCGACCGACACCCTATATGGCCTGAGCGCCATTGCCAGCAGTTCCCGGGCGCTGCGGCAGATAGAGAAGATAAAGGGCGGCCCGAAAGGCAAACCCCGTTTGGTTCTGGTTCCAGGCATTTCTGCCTTGCGCCGCTATGCCAAGCTAGATCCGCATCAGGCGGCCTATATCAAAAAGGCTCAGTCCGGAAAAAGGCCGACCACTTTTATTTTGGATTATAAGGGCGGCTTGGCTCCGGGAGTAGCCGCTTCAGACAAGAGCCTGGCTTTGCGTTTGCCTAAAGCCGGATTTTTAATTAAAATATTAAAAGCTGTCCGTGTCCCGCTACTTTCCACCAGTTTGAATCGAAGCGGCCAAGATCCGCTTCAGAGCCTGGAAGATATAGAAAATTATTTTTCCAAGACATCGCAGCCGGATCTTCTTTTGGACGCTGGCAGGCTTAGGCGCCGCCGCCCTTCGCGGCTAGTAGATTTGAGGGAGATTGGCCGTCCCAAGGTCCTCAGGCCTTGATTTAAAATCACTCGCTAATATGATCAATGTAAATAACAAAAAATCAAAGATAGTCGGGCTGGCTCTAGCCGGCTGTTTAGTGTTGGGCGGGGTCTTCCTTTCCGGCCTGGCCTTAGGCCGGCAGGATCGGGCGGAAAAGGGAAGCGGCCTGATTGCCTATTCCGAGAAAGCCAAGCAGGCGACCGCAGCCAGTAGCTCAAATTTAAATTTCAATCTCTATTGGGAGGTTTGGGACAGGCTCAAGAACAGCTATGTTGATAAGAATAAGCTGAGCGACCAGGATCTTTTCTATGGTTCTCTGCGAGGCTTAGCCGAGGCCACCGATGATGCCTATACCGTTTTTCTTGATCCGGAGGAAGCCGAGGAATTTGCAGCTGACATGGCCGGAACTTTTGAGGGCGTTGGCGCCGAAGTCGGCATGAGAAATGATATTGTGACCATTATCGCTCCGATTGAAGGGGCGCCGGCAGCTCGGGCCGGGCTTAGAGCCGGAGATAAGATCTATGCCATTGACGGCCAGTCCACCATTGGGCTGAGCGTCGATGAGGCGGTCAAGCTTATCCGCGGACCAAAGGGGACTAAGGTTGTCCTGACCATTATCCGAGGCGAAGACAAGCCAAGCGATATCACTATCACCCGGGACACCATTTTCGTTAAAAGCTTGTCATACAATCTCCGTTCCGATAGTTTCATGGTCATCAAGGTTTCCAGTTTCAATGATGACACCCTGGGCCTCTTTGAGGAGGCAATTAATACCGCCTTGCTCAAGAATCCGAAGGGAATAATCCTTGATTTGCGTAATAACCCCGGAGGATACTTAGATACGGCCGTGGCCATGGCCGGGGAGTGGGTGGAAGCCGGCCCGGTGGTAGCTGAGCAGTATGGCGAGAATAAGCGGGACGAATACCCTTCCAGCGGCCGGGCCCGCCTCAAAGATTTCCCCACCGTAGTTTTGATAAATGGGGGCAGCGCTTCCGCCTCCGAGATTTTGGCCGGCGCCCTGAGGGATTATCACAAGGCGACGCTGGTGGGCGAGCAGACTTTTGGCAAGGGTTCAGTCCAGAGCCTGATGGGGCTAAGCGACGGCTCATCTCTTAAAGTGACCGTGGCTAAGTGGCTGACTCCGGCCGGTGACTTTATTGACGAAAAGGGCTTGGAGCCACAGGTTAAAGTGGAAATGACGCTTGATGACTTAAATAATAGCCGCGATCCGCAGCTGGATAAGGCGGTGGAGATATTAAAAAAGAAGTAACCTTTTGAGTTACTTCTTATGGTACTTTGGCACACGGATCAATATTCTGATTCCACCTCGTTTTGGAAGATTTCATGTTCTTCCTGGAAGGAACGGACCAGAGCTTCGATCAGCTCTTCGCCAGCATCCCGATCCAAACCCTCAAAAGAAATCCCTTCAATATTGCCGAACAGAATGCTTCCGGGTCGATTGTGTTCCCGCTGGGCGATCTCTTCAATTATTGGATCATGGTCACCGTTGACCACAATCTGTCTGGCGACATTTCTGATGTTTCCATCGAAAGTGATGCCGCCGTCGG
Organism: uncultured Gammaproteobacteria bacterium; assembly: GCA_964431625.1. Taxonomy (GTDB): domain Bacteria; phylum Patescibacteriota; class Patescibacteriia; order Patescibacteriales; family UBA12465; genus UBA12465. Next base: position 9,962 of record CAYSJT010000012.1, read on the forward strand.
TTTCTTCCGCGATAATGCGGGTGCTGCCGTTTGTGCCGAGTTGTCTGAAAATTAGCATTTTTCCTCCTTGTTTTACGGTTAAAGTACTGGAGGAATAATAGCACGATATAATATAAATGTCAATAATACTATGGCTAGCCAGAAAAAGACAGCTCAGAAGCGGACTAAATTCATCTTCGTCGTCGGCGGCGTCATGTCCGGGGTCGGCAAGGGAGTGACTACCGCCTCCATTGGCGAGATTCTCCAGGCCAGGGGATACAATGTGAGCGCTATCAAGATGGATCCGTACATCAACGTCGATGCCGGCACCATGAATCCGATAGAGCACGGCGAAGTCTTCGTCACCGAAGACGGGGACGAGACTGACCAGGACATCGGCAACTACGAGCGTTTCCTGAACAAGAATATCTATCGTGAAAACTACATGACTACCGGCCGGGTATACCAGTCGGTCATTTCCAAGGAGCGCAACCTGGAGTACCGGGGACGCTGCGTCCAAGTCGTGCCCCACATCCCCCAGGAGATAAGGGAGAGGATAGAGAAGGCGGTGGAGAAAGCAAAGGCGGAGATAATGATCATAGAGATAGGCGGGACAGTCGGCGAATACGAGAATCTGCTCTTTCTGGAAGCGGCCCGGGTGATGAAGCTGTATAATCCCAAGGATGTCCTTTTCGTCATTGTTTCGTATCTGCCTATACCCAACAAGATTGGGGAGATGAAGACCAAGCCTACTCAGCACGCCGTGCGTAGCCTCCAAGGCGCCGGCATCCAGCCCGACTTTCTCATCGCCAGGAGCGAGAGGCCTTTGGACATGTCCCGAAGGGAAAAATTGGCGATCAACTGCAACGTGCCTATAGAAAATGTCATTGCCGCGCCTGATGTCGATTCCATTTATGATATTCCTCTTAATTTTGAGAAAGATAATTTGAGTGCCCGCATCCTGGAGAAATTTGAGCTGCCGCGCCGGGGCAAGAGCAATAACCAGGCTTGGAAGAAAATGGTGACCGCCTCCAAGTCCAAGGGGCCGGAAATAAATATCGGCATCGTCGGAAAATATTTTGCCAGCGGGGATTTTTCCCTGGGCGATTCATACATCTCGGTCATTGAAGCAATCAAGCACGCTGCCGCCTATAACCGTTCTCGGGCCAAGATCCATTGGCTGGGAGCCGAGGATATAGATAAGGAAGGAACCAAGATCTTAAAGCGCCTGGATGGGGTCATCGTCCCCCAGGGCTGGGGCAGCCGGGGAGCGGAAGGGAAGATAAAAGCCATCAAATATTGTCGCGAGAATGAATTGCCGTATTTCGGCCTCTGCTACGGCATGCAGATGGCGGTGATAGAGTTCGCCCGTAACGTGGCCGGGCTAAAGGATGCTAATTCGGCTGAAGTCGATCCCAAAACTAGCAATCCGGTCATTCATATCATGCCCGGCCAGGAGAAGCTTATCAAAGAGAAAGGTTATGGCGGCACCATCCGCCTGGGCGGCTGGCCCTGCAAACTAAAGCCAGGCACCCGCTTGTCTCAAGCCTATGGGAAGCTCGGTCGGTCCAGGACGGTTTCTGAGCGCCATCGCCATCGCTATGAGTTCAATAACGACTACCGCGAGATGTTTGAGAATCTCGGCCTGGTCGTGGGCGGCACTTCTCCGGATGGCAAGATAGTGGAATCAGTGGAAATTCCTAATCACCCTTTCTATGTCGGCGTCCAGTTTCATCCTGAATATATTTCCCGCCCGCTTGATCCTCATCCCTTGTTCGTAGAGTTCATCCGAGTCTGCAAGAACAGGAAGAAAGCCTAGTTATCAATATAAAATCCGCCCTAATATTGGGGCGGATTTTTGCTATCCAAAAATTGCCAGTATTATCTATTGACTTTATCTAAAAAGTGTGCTATACTTATATCAGTCCTTTAAAATAGATAGTTATGGTAGAAACAATGAAGTGTGTCGGAAGAAACTTTTTAGGAGTTGCTTCCGTGATAGGCATGATTTTCCTTGTAGGAATCTTTGCCTTTTCCATCTTCGCCGCAGCCCTGGGCTTCGGCGCAGGAATTGCGGACCACAATATTTGGCTCCAAATAGGCTGCGGGCTGTATTTAGTCCTAGCCTTAATGGGTATATTGCGCGCAACCACCTAGAGGTGGCACACAAAACAGACACAAAAGGCTTCGAATTTCTCGAAGCCTTTTTCATATCCCAAATTGTATATCTAGCCCTATTTCTTCTTAGCCGCCTTCTTGGCAACCGGCGCTTTCTTCTCAGTTTTTTCCGGAGGCAGGACGCTCACGACCTTGGAGGCCTTGAGAGAATTATCAAATTTGCGCAGGCGCTTGGTGGCGAAGTTCACCAAACCGGCGGCCGTGGCGAAAAGAGTATCGTCGCCGCCCCGCTTGACGTTCTTGCCAGGCTGATATTTGGTGCCTCTTTGCCTGATGATAATAGCGCCGCACTTGGCCCATTGGCCGTGGTTTAACTTGACGCCGAGGCGCTTGCTTTCTGATTCGCGGCCGAGCGAAGTTGACCCGGCGGCCTTCTTATGTGCCATATTGGTTTGGACAAGTAAAATGCCAGCTGTTTTCTGGCATTTACGCCGTTTGCTTTAGCTTTATATTTCCTTAATATAACAAAAGTCAAGGCGCTTGTCAATAAGGAGAAGGGATGAGTGAAATATCCAGAAAAACTAGTTTCATTTTTCTGCAAGTATGCTATAATAACTACATAAAAATAAGCTAAAAAATTAATTACGATAATATGGTGAAAGTAGATCAGAATAAGTGCATCGGCTGCGGCCTGTGCGCCGGCCTTTGCCCTGAAACTTTCCAAATGGGGGCCGATGGCAAGTCTGAGGTGATAAATGACAAGGTGAGCGACTGCGCTAAGAAGGCAGCCAAGAACTGCCCGGTCGGCGCGATCAGCGTAAAATAATTTTTCGATATGGCTGCAGAACAGATGATTGAGAAAATTCCGGTATCAGAACCGGCGGCGCCGGAAGCTGGACCGCAAGCGGAAAAGCCGGAGCACCGGACCGAACAGGCGCCGGAGAGAAAAGCTGAGGAAAGGCCGGCCGAGAAGGCGCCTCAGGCGCCGCCTCAAAGCGGCGGTATCGTGGCCGCCTCCCAGGCCAGGAGCTACCAGGAGCGTCGCGCCCAGGAGATAGACAGCATACTAGCCGAGGGCCTGCATGAGGTCTTTTTGAGCCTGTCCCCGGAAAAACAGCGGGAGTTCAAGCAGAAAGGGGAGGAAACGGTTTCGAAGATAAGCGCCCTCCTTGATAAGACTAAGGTCAAGGTGAGCAAGATTATCGATCTCATCCGCGGCTGGCTGCAGTTGGTTCCCGGCATCAATCGTTTTTTTCTGGAGCAGGAAGCCAAAATAAAGGCCGACAAAATAATGAAGATAAAAAATAAGCTATAAGATATGCCCGTGGCCCAGCCGACCATGCTTCAATCATTGCTGCCCATTATCATCTTTCTGGTGATTGCCGCGGCAGTCATTCTGGTCGCCTTATATTTCCTTAGGCGATATTTCCGCAGCCGCCAATATCTTGATCACCGGGTTTTTTCCGTACGCCTGCCTAAGGAGAAGCCAGAAGATGAGAAGTCGGGCAATTCCGTTCAGAGCCTGAAGGAGGAAATCGCCAAGGGCGAGACCGTCTTTGCGGCTATTGGCGGACTCAAGGCGCAGCGGGGATTTTCCGCCTGGCTTTCCGGCCGCGACGACCATTTTTCTTTTGAGATTATTGCCAGCCATAACCGCATCGCCTTCTATGTCGTCTCCTCCCCGGCCAACTATCGCTATCTGGAACAACAGATTCACGCCCATTATCCGGAAGCGGTAATCGAGGAAGTCGAAGACCATAATGTTTTTTCCTTAAACGGCCAGACAGCGGCCGCTTCTTTGAAAACAGCCAAGAATTTCGTTCTGCCCATCAAGACTTATCAGAAGATGGAAGTTGACCCGATGAATTCGCTGATCAATGTCTTGTCAAAGTTAGGCAAGGATGAGAGCCTGGCTGTCCAGTACGTGGTGCGCAGCGCCAAAGGCGCCTGGCACGCCCGGGCCAAGCAGGTC
>CAYSJT010000013.1:0-13883 GCA_964431625.1 uncultured Gammaproteobacteria bacterium
AACATATTGAGTCGCACGGAAGTTATGAGAAATATCGGGCGGCCAAGGGGCAGCTTTTCGCTCATTTGCGGCGTTGCCGCCATAAGTATGTCAATGAAGATAAAGTAGTCGTGCGCCCCAAGAGCGGGTTGAGGAAATTAGAGCTATTGCGGGTCAGAAAATCAATCATCGCCAACGGCGACAGCTTAGAAGCGCCTTATTTTTTAAGCTTTCCCTCCGATTCCAAGCTCGTCTATCATTTTCAGGAATTAGCTGGCCAAAAATTAGTTGACAGCTTGCCGGCAGAAGCCCGTTCAAAGGACTTCGTTTTCTTGCCCGCCTCTGATTTAGAGGTTGATATTTCCGGCACCCGTTTTTCTGTGGCTGGCCAGGATATTGCACTGCGCCTTTTAGGCGGCTTTAACGCCCAGAACGCCCTGGCCGCTTATGCGGTTTTAAATGACCAGGGGATTGCGGCGTCGCTTATCAAATCAGGCTTGGAAAGCATAAAGAGCCTGGCCGGCAAGCTGGATAAGGTCGAGCAGGGACAGGATTTTTCAATTATCATTGACTACGCTTTTGAGCCCCAGGCTCTAGCTAAGCTGTATCAGGTGATAGACCTCATGCCACACAATCGGCTAATCCATCTTTTAGGATCGACCGGCGGCGGACGTGATCGGGCTAGGCGGCCTATTTTAGGCAAGATGGCCGGAGAAAAAGCTGATTATGTGGTAGTCACTAACGAGGACCCCTATGATGAAGACCCCCAGGCGATTATAGATATGGTGGCGGCCGGAGTTGAATCAGCCGGCAAGAGGGAAGGGGAGAATCTTTTTCGCGTCTTAGACCGGCAGGAGGCTATCCGCCGGGCTTTAGCTTTAGCTGAGCCAGGAGACCTTGTTCTTTTGACTGGCAAAGGCGCGGAACAGTACATCTGCTTAGCTCAAGGGAGTAAAATTGCCTGGGATGAGCGCCAGGAAGTGGAGAAAGCCTTGTCTAAAATGGGATTTGACAAGACCTAGGGAGATTTGTATAATGAAGATACATTAACACTTTTTTATTTAAAAAAGTGATTTATAGGCAAAAGAATTAATTAAATATTTTTAAACTCAAACCAATTTGGGATTGGGATTTTTTTGTCTAAAAATTCTAATTTTTTTGTTTTTTTAGCCAATTTTTGGCCTCTCAATATGTCAAAACGCAAATCTTTTTTAGGGCGGCAGGAAGCTATCGCCATGCCAGACCTCATCGAGATCCAGAAGGATTCGTATCGCTGGTTTTTGAAAGAAGGCCTGGCCGAGCTATTTGACGAGATAAATCCGGTGACCGACTTCATCGGCCGCGACCTTGAGCTGTATCTCGAGGATTATTATCTGGATGAGCCGAAGTTTTCTGAAGTGGAAAGCCGGGAAAAGAACATTACTTATGAGGCGCCCCTGCGCGTCAAGGCCAGATTGCTCAATAAAAAGACCAACCGGGCGATTAATCAGGAGGTTTTCTTGGGCGATTTTCCGCTGATGACCGATAAGGGGACTTTTATTGTTAATGGCATCGAGCGCGTAGTCGTGTCTCAGCTCATCCGCAGCGCCGGCGTAATGTTCACAGCTGAATTTATCAAGGGCAAGAAATGCTATGGCGCCAAGATTATCCCGAACCGCGGCGCTTGGTTGGAGATAGAGACCGATGCCAACAAGGTTATTTGGGTGAGGATAGACCGCAAGCGTAAAGTCGCGGTCACTTCTTTGTTGCGCGCCTTCGGCTATGGCAGCGACGAAGAAATAATCAAACTCTTCCAAGATGTCGACTTGACCAAGAGCAAGGAAGAGCCTTCATATATAGAAGCGACGATTGAAAAAGACGCGGCCAAGAACGAGGCCGAGGGCTTGCAGGAAGTATATCGCCGTATCCGTCCGGGCGATCTGGCTTCGGTGGATAACGCTCGCCAGCTAATTTATTCCATGTTCTTCCGTTTTGATCGCTATGATTTCGGCCGGGTCGGCAGATATAAGCTCAACCGCCGCTTCAATCTCGATTTGACGGCCAACAAGAAGGAAAATCGCATTCTTCGCAAAGAGGATCTAGTCCTCATCGTCAAGGAAATTATCCGCCTCAATATTACCAAAGAGCCGGAAGATGATATCGACCATTTGGGCAATCGTCGGGTTCGGGCCATCGGCGGCCTGATCCAGAACCGTTTCCGCGTCGGCCTGGCCCGTATGGAACGCATTATCAAGGATCGGATGTCTACCTCGGATATTGCCTCGCTTACGCCAAGTAAGCTAGTCAACGCTCGTCCGGTAATCGGCGTAGTGAGGGAGTTTTTCATGTCTTCCCAGCTTTCCCAGTTTATGGACCAGACTAATCCTTTGGCTGAATTGGAGCATAAGCGCCGCCTTTCGGCCATGGGTCCGGGCGGTTTGACCCGCGAACGCGCCGGTTTCGACGTTCGCGACGTGCACTCTACCCACTACGGCCGCATCTGCCCGATTGCCACGCCGGAAGGACCGAATATCGGTTTGGTCGGCCATTTAGCCAGTTATGCCCGGCTCAATAGCTATGGTTTCTTAGAGACGCCTTATCGCCGGGTCATCCACGAAGCCAAGGGCAGCCGGGTGAGCGAAGAAATTGTTTATCTGGATGCTTTTGAGGAAGAAAAGTATGTCACCGTTGATGCGACTATCCCCACAGATGACAAAGGCTATTTTATAGTCAACAGATATGAAGTCAGGAAGTTCGGCCAGCCGGGCGTGGAAGATGTGAATAAGATAGATTTTGTCGGCTTGGCCGCCAACCAGATCATTTCCATTGCCACCAGCTTGATTCCTTTCATGGAGCATAATGACGGCCAGCGTTCGCTCATGGGCACGAATATGCAACGCCAAGCCGTGCCTTTAATTAAGAGCGAGGCGCCGATAGTCGGCACCGGCATTGAAGAAAGGGCGGCTCGCGATAGCGGCCATATAGCCATTGCCGCTGAGGAAGGACTTGTTATCCAGGCTGATGCCGGGCAGATCACTATTGAAACTAAGAAGCAGGAGAAACAGGCGTATCGCTTGAATAAGTTCCTCCGTTCAAACTCCTCCACCTGCATCAACCAGCATCCGATTGTCGAGGTCGGCGAAAAGGTCAAGAAGGGCCAGATTCTAAGCGATGGCCCAGCCATCGATAATGGGGAGCTTTCGCTCGGCCGCAACGTTTTGGTCGCTTTCATGACTTGGGAGGGCTTTAATTACGAAGACGCAGTCATCATTTCCGAGCGCCTGGTAAAAGAAGATGTCTACTCCTCTATCCATATCGAGAACTATACCATTGATGTCCGCGATACTAAGCTTGGCCCGGAAGTGATTACTAACGACATCCCTAATATTTCTGAAGAGAAGCTAAAGAATTTGGATGAGGACGGCGTTATCCGTATCGGGGCCGAAGTTTCTTCCGGTGATATTTTGGTCGGCAAGATTACGCCCAAAGGCGAAACCACTCTTTCTGCCGAAGAAAAGCTTTTGCGGGCGATTTTCGGCGACAAAGCCAAGGATGTCCGCGACTCTTCCCTTTATTTAGAGCACGGCGAGCACGGCAAGGTGGTCGATGTGAAGATATTTTCCCGCGAAGAGGGGGATAAGCTGTCGGCCGGCGTTTTGAAATCAATTCAGGTGGCCGTGGCCAATTTGCGCAAGATCCAGGTCGGAGACAAAATGTCCGGCCGCCACGGCAATAAGGGTGTCATTTCCCGGGTCGTGCCAGCGGAAGACATGCCCTATATGGCTGACGGCACCCCGATAGACGTTATTCTTTCTCCTTTGGGCATCATCTCCAGAATGAATTTGGGACAATTACTTGAAACTCACATGGGTTTTGCCGCTAAAAAACTCAATTATCGAGTCGTGACCCCGGCGCTTAACGGCATCACCGAAGAACAGATTAAGGAAGAGCTGAAGCGAGCCGGCCTGCCGGAAGATGGCAAAGTCTTGCTCTATGACGGCAAGACCGGTCACCCCTATGACCATAAGATAACGGTGGGATATAAATACATGCTCAAGCTCAACCACATGGTTGAAGACAAGATCCACCAACGCTCCATCGGCCCATATTCCCTCATTACCCAGCAGCCTTTGGGCGGGAAAGCTCAATTTGGCGGGCAGCGTTTCGGCGAAATGGAAGTTTGGGCCCTGGAAGGTTATGGCGCCTCCCACACTCTTCAGGAAATGCTGACCATCAAATCCGATGATGTCCCCGGCCGCAGCAAGGCCTACGAATCGATCATTAAGGGAGAGGAGATAGAGAAACTCAATGTCCCGGAATCGTTCAATGTTTTGATCCGCGAGCTTAAAGGCCTCGGCCTCAATGTCGAGCTCTTAGGCGGCGACAGCTCAACCCCGGCTTCAGAGGTGACTACTGATTTGGATGAAGAGCCTAAGCAGGACGAAAAATTTGATTATGACAAGCCGGAAGTAGTCGCCGAGCTGTCTCCGGCCGCTCCGACCGAGGAGAAATAAGGCCTAGTTATAAAAACATATGCTAAATCCTATAAAAACCAGCGATTTCGACGCCATCCGTCTCAAGCTCGCTTCTCCGGAAGAAATCTTGGAATGGTCGCACGGCGAAGTCACCCGGCCCGAGACCATCAACTATCGCACCCAGAAGCCGGAAAAGGACGGCCTTTTCTGCGAAAAGATTTTCGGCCCGACCAAGGACTGGGAATGCGCCTGCGGGAAGTATAAGAAGATAAGGTACAAGGGCATTGTTTGCGACAAGTGCGGCGTGGAAGTGACTCGGAGCGTTGTCCGCCGCGAGCGCCTGGGGCACATTTCTCTCCAAGTCCCGGCTTCCCATATTTGGTTCTTGCGCGGTCTGTCTTCCAAAATCGGCTTATTGCTTAATTTAGGCATTCAATCCCTGGAAAAGGTCATCTATTACGCCAGCTTTATCGTGACCGATGTTGATGACAACCTTAAAGACTCGACTCTGGATCAGGTCAAGCAGGAATATAAGTCAAAGACCAAGGTAATTGAGAACGATTTTAACAATCAAGCCAAGAAGGTCAAGGAAAATCCGGCTCTCAAGCCGCACGATGCCGAAGAGGCCCTTAAAGAAGCGGCCAAGAACAAGGCGGAGCGCCTGGCTCGACTGGAAGAAGATTTTTCCGCGATTCAGAAAGAGCTCAAGGAGCTCAAGCCCCTGCTCATTCTTTCCGAACAGCAGTATCAGAGCTTAAGTTTGAAATTCGGCCACATCTTCGAAGCGTCTATTGGCGCCGAGGCCATTCGCAAGCTTCTGGCCAAGATAGACCTCGAAGCCAGCATCAAGAATATTGAGGAGAAGCTGGGCGGAGCCGTCGATTCCAAGCGAGAGAAGTTTATTAAGCGCCTCAAGCTGCTCAAAAGTTTTCGAAATAACAACCTCAGGCCGGAATGGATGATTATGACCACCTTGCCGGTCGTTCCGCCGGATCTGCGGCCGATGGTCGCTTTAGACGGCGGTCGTTTTGCCGCCTCCGATTTAAACGATCTTTACCGCCGCGTCATTAACCGCAACAATCGTTTGAAGCAGCTGATTGACCTTAACGCCCCGGAAGTCATCTGCCGCAACGAAAAGCGCATGCTTCAGGAAGCAGTTGATGCCCTAATAGACAATAGCGCCCGGCATACCAAGACCGTGACTGCTTCCACCGGTCAGAAGCGCCAGCTGAAGTCTTTGGCCGACACCCTTAAAGGCAAGCAGGGGCGTTTCCGCCAAAATCTTTTGGGCAAACGCGTTGATTATTCCGGACGCTCCGTTATCGTTGTTAATCCTAAGCTTAACCTTGACCAGTGCGGTCTGCCCAAAATCATGGCCCTTGAGCTTTTCAAGCCCTTCATTATCTCCCAGCTCATTAAGCGCGAAGTAGTCCATAATGTCAGAAGCGCCTCACGCTACATTGAAGCCGGACATGACGATGTCTGGGACATCTTGGAAGAGATCATCCACGGCGCTTACGTTCTCTTAAACCGCGCCCCGACTCTGCACCGCTTGGGCATCCAGGCCTTCAAGCCGGTTCTGATAGAAGGCAAGGCGATTCAAATCCACCCCCTTGTTTGCACCGCTTTTAATGCCGACTTTGACGGCGACCAAATGGCCGTCCATGTGCCCTTGACCAAAGAAGCTAAGGCCGAAGCGGCCGAATTGATGCTGTCTTCTCATAATCTGCTCAAGCCGGCGACCGGCGATCCTATTGTCGCTCCGGCTCAAGATATCGTCTGGGGCACATATTATATCACCCTGGTCGATCGCGATTACGAATCCAAGCCGGAAAATGAATTGAAATATTTCTTCAATCAGGATGAGGCTAGATTGGCCTATGAAAGCGGCTTCATCGGCCTGCATCAGGCGATTTTGGTAAAGTATGAGGGCGAGCGCCTCAAGACTACGGTTGGCCGCTTGATTTTCAATTCATTGCTGCCCGAAAAGCTTCGCTATCTCAATGAGGTCGTGGGCAAGGGCAAGCTCAAGGACCTTATCCGCGAGAGCCTGCGCCATTATAGCGAGGAAGAAACAGTCCGTTTCATAGACGGCCTGAAGAATCATAGCTTCCGTTTCATCACCAAATCCGGCCTGTCCTGGGGCTTCGGCGATCTGCCTGGTCTGCCGGAAAAAGACAAGTTAATCGAAGAAGCTAATCGTAAGGTGGACTTGATCCAAGAGCAGTATGAAGAAGGCCTTTTGACCGAGAGCGAACGCTACGCCAAGGTGATTGAAGAGTGGACTAACACCAAAGATAAGATTGCCGATATCTGCAAGAAAGGCCTGACCGGAATTCTGCCAGTATATTCAATGATCGATTCCGGCGCCCGCGGCTCCTGGGCCCAGCCGGTCCAGATTCTCGGCATGAAGGGCTTGGTGACTTCGCCTTCCGGCGCCATTATCGAATTGCCGGTTAAAGGCAACTTCAAGGAAGGTTTTGGCGTCTTGGAGTATTTCATTTCCACTCATGGCGTGCGCAAAGGCTTGTCTGATACGGCTCTGCGCACCGCCAATGCCGGCTATCTCACCCGCCGTTTGGTCGATGTGGCCCAAGACGTTATTATCGCCGAAGATGATTGCGGCGACAAAGACGGCTTAGTGGTCAACCGCTTGGAGGCGGAAAAAGCCGGCGATGACTTTTATAAGCGCCTGACTGGCCGCTATTTGGCCAAACCGGTTTTAGACAAGAAGGGAAAGACTGTTTTAGAAGCGGGCGATATATTAGACGAAGAAAATATCGCCAAGCTCAAAAAGTTGTCTGCGGATGAGATCTGTATCCGCTCCGTTCTGAGCTGCAAGATGCACAAAGGCGTCTGCGCCAAGTGTTACGGCTGGGACCTGGCCTATAACAAGCCGGTCAAGATGGGAGCGACCGTCGGCATTATTGCCGCCCAGTCCATTGGCGAACCCGGCACCCAGCTGACGATGCGCACCTTCCATACTGGCGGCGTCGCCGGCCAGGATGATATCACTCAGGGCTTGCCTAGGGTGGAAGAGGTCTTTGAAGCGAGAAGTCCGAAAAAGAAAGCTTTGATTTCCGATGTTGCCGGTCGGGCTAAGATCCAATTCGCCCAGAAGACCATCAAGGACCAGGATGGCAAGGAAATCCTGGTGGACAATCCCCAAGCCAAGATACTCAGCATTAGTTATAAAGGCAAGGATAATGAAAAGTATTATTTTTCCGAGAAGATAAACGAAGTCAAACTGGCCCAGGGGCTGACCGCTAAAGACAAGAAGAAGCTTGAGCTTAAAGTCCTAGTTAGTGACGGCGATCACGTTTCCAAGAATACTCCGCTTTTCAGCGTTGGCGGCGAAACGGTTCTGTCCCAGAGCGCCGGCCAAGCTTCGGTTAATGAAAAATATGTCAATGTCGCCAAGGAGGTCGAAAAGATCAAGGAGTTTTCTATACTTAAAGGCACCATGTTATTGGTAAAAGATGGCCAGGAAATAGAGAAGGGAACCCAGTTGACCGAGGGCAGCCTTGATCTGCGTGAACTATTCAAGCTCAAAGGACAGCTGGAAACTCAGAAATATATTATTAAGGAGATTCAGTATGTATATTCTTCCCAGGGCCAGCCTCTCAATGACAAGCATATTGAAATAATTGCCCGGCAGATGTTCTCCCGCTATTTGATTAAAGATGCCGGTGAAACAGGCATGCTCCCTGGCGAGACCGTGGAAGATGAAGTATTCTTCCAGGCTAACACAGCCGTCAAGAAGCCGGCCAAGGCGGAAAAATTGTTGCTCGGCATTACCAAAGCATCGCTGACAACTGACAGCTTCCTCTCCGCCGCCTCCTTCCAGGAGACATCCCGCGTCCTGATAGACGCCGCGGTCAACGGCAAGATAGATTATTTGGAGGGCCTGAAGGAGAACGTCATTATCGGCTGCTTGATTCCGGCCGGCACCGGTTATAAAGGGAAGAAAGAGAGGCCTCAGTATAATTAATGTTTGATTTGTAATATTAGATAAAAAACATCCTAACCTAAGGAATCCGGTTAGGGTGTTTTTTAATTTGTTTTTTTAGCCGGGATAGCTTAAAATAACAGAGTAGATATGTTTAAACCGTTTTTGACAAAATGGCCGTTTTTATTTAAGTTGCGATTATTTTGGCTGCTTTTCCTTTTGTTGGCCGTGATCGCCTTGTTTTATTTCAAAATAGTGCCTTTTGGCAGTATCAGCTATCATCGGAGCTGGCCTTCCGGCCTGCGTTCCGGCCAAGGATTTATTTTAAATCCAAGCCCCAAAGAAAGGGTGGAGATAAAATCCGGCCAGCCTCTCAGGCTGATTGGCGATCCGGTCTATTTTTCCCTGGCCACCCCCAGAACCTTTAATCAGGCGGAAGTCATTGTCACTTATCAGGCCGATCTCGCCTCGACTAGCCCTCTGATTGAGGCGGGAGTTTTAGTCGATAAGCTGGTCTGGCGCTATGACCTGAAGCCGCTGGAGAACCGGGTCTTGGACGAACTCGAGTGGATGAAATTATCAGAAGGGAGCTTGGCGCTTTGGCAGAAAGAGGCGGCTTATCAAACTTTAGATTTTTTCTTAGCCGATTTAGCCAGAGGCGATCTGGTTGATTGTCCGGATGGACCGGGCCGATGCCTGGCTGTCTATAATATAAACCCTGATTTTCCTGATCAGGCAGTTGTTTCAGCTGAGCCCGCTCAGCCATTGGAAATCAGCCAGCCCTTGCGCGGTGCCCATCAACTTTATGTCGAGTCAGCCAGGCAGGCCCTGCGGATAGAGCTTGACCTGGTAGACTTGAATCAGGACAAGGCGCCCGACCCCGTTAGCCTTAATCTTTATCAAGCCGGAAAACTTGTCGATTCGCAGTTTTTAGACGATCCTAATCTTGAAACGACTAGCGGTCGTTTGGTGGAGAAGAGTTTAAGCCTGGAGCATCCCGATGCCGCTGGGGTATATAAGGTTGAAATCAAAGCCAGCGACGATATTGTCATTAAACGACTCTTGAGCTCCAGCCAAAAACTGTCTTTTATCAACCGCCTTTGGCCGGTTTCCGGCTCAGGCAGTTTGGACATTTATACTGATGCCGCCTATCTTCAAGCCAAAGCTTATACTCCGGCTAGCCTGCAGACCATAGATTTCGGCGGCCAGCCCCTACCCTTAATAGAGGCTTATGAGCAGTATGAAGGCCAGGCGCCGATTAACAATTCTGTTAATTTGATCAGGCTGGAGCGAGACGATGTCATCCTGGAAACTGATGGCGTGTTTGCTTTTTCCCCGGAAGCCATCCTTAATCCTAGCTTGCCCCGTGTCAGCCGCTACTTTCACCCTTCACCGGTTAGCCACTATATCCTAGCTGATTACCAGACACCCTCAGATCAAGGCCAATGGAAGCAGGCGCGGGCCGTATTTAATTTGGTAGGTGCCTATCGGGAAAAAGGGAAATACAGCTTTGTCCTATCTATTCCCGGACTTAAGGCTGGCAGCGGCCAATCATTATTGGTAAAAGAAATCAGGGTAAATTTAAGCGGTCGGACCTTATGGCAAAAACTATTCAATTAATCAGCCGGGAGCTATTTTATGCCTCCAGCTTGGCCCTGGCGGTTTTTATCTTAATGGAAATAGCCTTTCCCCATATCGTCTTGGCTTATTTCAATTTGAATTATCTCATTTTGCTCTGGCTGGCCTTTGGCTTGGCCAGCTTGCTTAAAGAATAATATGGGCATTAAACAATTATTAGAGCCTAAATCCATTGCGGTTGTCGGCGCTTCTGCCAATCCCGCCAAGGTCGGGCGGCAGATATTGGACAATCTCATTGCTGGCGGATTTTCTGGCAAGCTTTATCCGGTCAATCTCAAGTCCGGACGTATTGCCGGTCTGAAAGCCTATGCTTCTTTGGCCGATCTGCCAAGAGCCGGAGCGGCCAAGAGGCTGGTGATTATGGCCATACCCGCCCAAGCCGTAGTCGGGGAGATAAGTCGGGCCGTTACTTTAGGGCTGAAGAATTTTGTCATTATCAGCTCAGGTTTCAAGGAATCCGGGCAAATCGGGGCTAAGCTAGAAGAAGATTTGACCGTTATTGCTTCTCAAAAACATTTGAATATCCTCGGCCCTAATTGTCTAGGATTTATTAACCAATCCCTTCATCTCAATGCTACTTTCAGCCGGCGCCTTCCTCAGCCCGGCGGCTTGGCGCTTATTTCCCAATCAGGGGCTATTGGCTCAGCTCTTTTGGATTGGTTCCAGGGCCAGCCTACCGGGCTAAGGCATTTTATCAGCTTAGGTAATAAGGCAGTCTTAGACGAAAATGACTTTTTTAACTTCTTGGCCAAGGACAAGCAGACTAAGGCCGTAGCACTTTATTTAGAAAGTCTGGGACAAGGGAAAAGAACGATGAAGCTGATAAGCTCCTTGTCAAAGAAGAAGCCGGTTTTCATCCTTAAGGCCGGCCAGAGTTCGGCTGGACAGCAAGCCGCCCTTTCCCACACAGGGGCTTTAGCCGGAGAGGCGGCCTTAGTTTCTGCCGGATTAGCCCGAGCCGGAGCCTTAGAAGTCTCCAGCTTGTCAGAACTTTTTAATTTACTTAGCCTGCCTGAATCGGCTTGGCGCGTCACTCGGCCGGAAGAACTAGATGTTATTACCAATGCCGGCGGACCAGGCGTCTTGGCCTTCGATGCCTTAAGCCGCGACGGCTTAAAGAGCGGGCGGCTGCTTGATGTTGGCGGCGATGCCAACGCCAAGCGCTATGGCTCTGCCCTAGCTAAAATTTTGTCCTCGCGCCCTGTCAGCGTCTTAGCTATTTTTACCGCCCAAGCCGCCAGCCAGCCGCTTGAGACCGCTCGGGAAATAGCCAGGCTATCTAAGAAATATCCAGATAGTTTAATCCTAACTAGCTTTGTCGGCGGCGTTTCCCTTAATGAGTCCAGGAGGTTAATGCGCCAATCTGGCCTGGCAGTTTTTGATTACCCAGAGGAAGCCATTTTTGCCTGGAAAGGACTCAGGCGCTATCAAGCTCTTCGGTCTAATCTCAAACCATATAATCCGGTTAAGCGCCTCGCCCCCAATCCGGCCAAGCCAGATTATCTAAAAGCCATGGCTTTGCTCCGGCACTATGGCCTAAAGACCGTCTCCACTCGCGCCTATAAACCTAATCAGACCTTTAATTATCCGGCGGTTCTCAAAGCGGTCGGACCGGAATTTTTGCACAAAAGTGAGCTAGGGGCAGTCAAGGCCGGGCTGGCTGACAAGCGAAGTCTAACTCAGTCAGCGAAAGGCATGTCGCATGAACAGCGCCGGCGTTTAGATAAACCAGGCAACTATTTAGTTGTCCAGGCCCAAGCCAAGCCGGGGCAGGAGCTGATTATCGGCTTCCGTCGCGACGCCTCTTTCGGGCCGATGTTGCTGGTTGGTAGTGGCGGCATATATGCAGAAGTGTTGCAAGACAAGCAGCTGGCCCCGGCCGGCCTTAGCCAGGCAGATGCCCTGGCAATGATCAAGCGGCTCAGGATTTATCCTCTTCTATCCGGCGCCCGCGGCCAAGCGTCTTTGGACGTCAAAGCAGCGGCCAAGGCTCTGTCAGCCTTGTCGCGTCTAGCCGAGGAGCATCCGGAAATCAGCGAGCTGGACATCAACCCCTTAATCGTCAGTTCCAAAGGTGCCGTGGCGGCTGATGTCAGAATAATCATTAAGCAATAACTATGCTCAGTCTCAGGCAGATATTCAGTCGCCAGATTAACAGTTTGACCATCGCCGCCGCCTTGGTTGCTTTGTCATCCCTGGCCTCTCGCTTGCTGGGCGTATTCCGCGACCGCATCCTAGCCGGCAGCTTCGGCGCCGGGCAAGAATTAGATGTCTATTATGCCGCTTTTCGAGTCCCGGATCTCATTTTCAACCTGGTGGTCTTAGGCGCCTTATCAGCCGGCTTTATCCCAGTCTTTAGTGCGTTGATAAAAGAATTTAAGCCGACTCGTCCCTTGGAAAATGATTCAGCCTGGCGTTTAGCCGGCAATGTCATGAATTTTCTTTTGGCCGGCCTATTATGTCTGTCCGCTTTCGGCATTATTTTTGCCAATCCCTTGGTTAAACTGATTGCTCCCGGTTTTGACAGCCAGGCGCAGGCGGAAACTGTCCGTTTGACTAGGATAATGTTTTTATCACCGATATTCCTTGGTCTTTCCGGCATCTTGGGCGGGATATTGCAATCTTTCAAGCGCTTCTTAGTCTATTCTCTGGCTCCGATATTCTATAATCTCGGCATCATTGTCGGCGCCTTGTATTTTACTAAGCTCTGGGGCATAGCTGGCTTAGCCTGGGGCGTTGTGTTAGGCGCCGGCCTCCATTTTTTAATCCAGTTGCCCAGCGTCTATCATCTCGGCTTCCGCTATCGTTTTATCCTGGACTGGCGCGATGCGAGCAGCCGGCGCATAGGCAGGATGATGGTGCCCCGCACCATGAGTCTGGCCATCGCCCAGATAAATCTCGTGGTCATAACGGTCATTGCTTCAGGGCTATCAAGCGGTTCGCTGGCGGTTTTCAACTTTGCTAATAATCTTCAATCTCTGCCGGTCGGCCTGTTTGGCATTTCTTTCGCGATTGCCGCCTTTCCCGCGCTATCCGCTTCTGCCTTTGATCCAGCGCGGCTCAAGGAGAATTTCTCCAGCGCCATCAGGCAGATTCTTTTCTTCATCATTCCGGCCACGGTCGTGCTCATCGCCTTGCGGGCCCAGATTATCCGGGTGGTTTTAGGCACCGGGAATTTCAGCTGGCAGGACACCATTCTGACTATGAATGCCCTGGCTTACTTTTCTTTCAGTCTCTTCGCCCAGGCGACCGTGCCTCTTCTGGTGCGCGTTTTTTATGCCCGCCATGATTCATCCGCGCCTTTCTATCTTGGCTTAATTTCAATCCTAGCTAACATCGGCCTATCTTTCTGGCTCGGCCCGCTTTTAGGGGTGGCCGGACTGGCTCTAGCCTATTCCGCTTCTAATATTTTGAATTTTATCCTTTTAGCCGTCTGGCTGAGCTTGAAGGTCGGAAATTTGGATGCCAGGCGCATCACTGTCTCAGTCTTAAAATTTGCCCTGGCCGCCCTAGCGGCTGGCCTGGCGGCGCAGCTGGCCAAAGTGCCGGCCGCCAGCTTGGTTAATATGTCGACTTTTGCCGGAGTCTTGTTCCAGCTAGTCCTTTCCCTGGCCGCCGCCTCTCTAGCCTATGCCCTTTTCTGCTATTTGCTTAGAAGCGAGGAATTTTTTGGCCTACTGGCTGCCTTGCGAGCCCGGCTGTCTTTCAAAAAAGCGCCGGCTGACGATCAGGGCGAAGCGCGCGGAGTTTAAAATATATGCTTGATATCAAAAAAATAAGGAATTTTTGCATTATTGCCCATATTGATCACGGTAAGTCCACCCTGGCTGACCGGATGCTGGAAATTACCCAGACCGTGGAAA
>CAYSJT010000014.1:0-12789 GCA_964431625.1 uncultured Gammaproteobacteria bacterium
ATCCATGAGCGAGGCCATTGGATCCTTGAACTGGGTCTCGCTCGGACCAATCAGGTGCTCAAAATCCCGATAAGGCTTAATGGGATAGACTTGGCTCTTGGCTTGGATAAACTCCGTTCCCCAGACATCATATTCTTCATCAGGCAAACGGCGTGGCACGGTATCGACATAGTCATCGACTTCGGTAATTTCGGCGTCCGGATACTGGGAATAGACGGAAGATTCTATTAAGTTTCTGAACTCTATCGGCGTCCTGATAAGAAATTGGGTATAGCCCTCCAGGCTGACTATCTCGTAACTGAAAGATTTCTGGTACATTCCCTGAAACCATTTCTCAAAAAAATTTATCGAGCCATGGGCGCCGGCCAGATAGGTAAACATGTTCTCCACCGCCTTGGGTGATTGCTCGTTGCCCTTGGGAATATCAATGGCTAAAAGGATGAACTTATGGTCCGCCGACCATTTGCCGCGTATCCAATAAAGATAGACCTCCTTAACGCCTATGACAAAGAATATGCCGATCAAAATCCAGCCGAAGTTGGCAAAAAACGCCCAAAACATCTGCTCGGGCGGCAGTTGCAAGAACCGGTCAATCCCGGTGGTGTTTAAGACTATCTCCATATAATCTGTCTGCCTTTATTTTACCACATAAGCAGTAGCCAGACAAATATTTTTTCGCCCTAAGATTAGGGGAATACAAAAATCCGGCCACTCGGGCCGGATTTATGCTTATCCTTATATTCTGATATGATTATTTCTGCCATTCCTTGAGCCCGTAGGTGCCGCGGCTGACCAGGATATAGCGGTCATCCAAGATGAGCTCATTGTGGACCGTGGCCGGATTGGCCGACTTGCGGTCGAACTTCATCTCATTTATCTTCTTGGCGATGTCAGTAAAATGGAGGGGCTCGCCGGCATGCTTGAGGATGAGATATATCTTGTCGTTGACAGTCTTGGGCTTGATTTCCTGGGAATCGGCCGGGCCCCATTCACCGTACTTGTTCTGTTCCAGATTCTTTATCGCCTGCATTAAGGAATAAAGGACCTTATTGCTATTGATAATCTCAGCTTTATCCGGAAAAACCTGACTCTTGAAGACGCGGGTGATATCGGCCGACTGGCTCCGGGCGATCTTCGCCTGATGCTTATTATAGGCATCAAGATTCTTGAGTAAATCAAGCAGCTCTTCGGTAGTCATGGTCTTCTTCAGAGACTCCACCTTAGACATTAGGTCTTGGGCTAAATCTTCCAAGTGATTGACCGACTGCTCCTTGAGCTTGAAGGCCGGAGTGAAATGATCGTGGTCGCCGACCAGTTCCAAATCATCCGCCATTAACTTGGAAATCAAAAAATTGAAGCGATTGCGATAAACAGAGCGATTCTTCTCATATTCCGGATCTTCGGGAGTATTCTCATTGTTTAACTCAAGCGCCATGACGGTCAGGATATCCAGCAGGTAGTCGCGGCGAATGAGGCCGCCGTGCTCTTCCAATAAATCAAAAACGGTCTGCTTGAGGGTGGAAACGGCATCCTGGAGCTTCTCCAGCTTCTTGATCTTCTTGATGCTGGCCGCTTCTATTTGGCGCACCCTCTCCCGGGTGAGCTTATGCAAGCTGCCTATCTTTTCTAAAGTCTCCCCCTTGTCGCCCTTTAAACCAAAGCGGCGGGTGAGAACATCGCGCTCCCGCTCGAAAAGCTCGGCGAAAAGCGAATCAACGATGCTGATAGCATCCAGGCGGGCGAGCTCTTCGGATTTCTCGCTCCGGATCATTTTTTCTAGCAGGTTTTCCATATAAAAAAATAGACTTTTAAATCCCTATTAAGTTATCACATTATTTTACATTAGTCAAGCCCAAAGAAGCACGCAATATCTGGGGATAATTCTTCAGACAATATTGCTCTAATAATAAAGAAAAAATTAAAATTAATAGCACCCGGCTAATAATCAACAGGCGATTGACAAGATTCTGGCTTTTCCAATGCTTGACAAAGATTAAGTGTTGGTTCAAATGCGACCAAGCTTTAACCTGCCGGCTCTTCCCCGGCCTGTCAGACAGATTTTTTAAGAAGCCAGACCCGGAAGCGGCCGCTGTCCGGTCATGATAGGCCAGGGCGGCCGGGACCAGGGCGGACCTAAATCCAGCTTGATGCAGGCGATAGGCGAGCTCGCAGTCTTCCTTGTACATAAAAAACCGCTCGTCCAGATATCCATACTTATCTTTGGCATGCTCCAAAGCGCTCAGCCGGAACAAGGCCGCGGCTCCAGACGGCCCCAGGATATCCGCCCGGTCATACTGCCCCTGGTCTTCTTCCCCCTGGCCCAGATCGAAAAAGCGTAAGCCTGATTTCAAGCCCAGGCCGCAGGAATCAATTATCCCAGTCTTCTGGCCGCCAGCAAAATCCCAGCGCAAAAGTTTGGGCGCCACTGAAGCCAGTTCAGGCGTCTGATCCATTTTCGCCACTAAATGCTTGAGACAATCAGTATCTAGAAGCATGTCCGGGTTGACCATGAAGAAATATTCCGCGCCCAATTCCCCGGCCCGAGCGATAAGGCGGTTATAGGCTCGGGCGAAACCCAGGTTCTCCCCGTCTGTAATATACTCGATCGCTTTGCCCGGCTGGGAATTAATATATTCTACGCTCAGACGGTTCTGATTATGCTCAGGCGCGCTATTGTCAAAAGCCAAGACGCGATATTCCTCTGCCGTCAAAAAGCCCAGGGCGGCAAACAGGCTGGGCAAAAAATGCTCTAAATATTTCAGGGTCGATTCCTCATATAAAAGGAATCCGACAACTAGTTTCATATAGGATATTGACTAAATGTACCAATCTATGTACTATATGGCTATAATTTTACTTTAATAAAAATAACCAAAAGCACAAGGAGGAAAAACCATGGGAAAACAAGCACTACCAGGCGATCATTTCATTGACGAAAGTAAGGCCCTCAAAACTGCCGGGGACATTGGCCGTATGCTCCAACAAAGAGCTAACAACTTAAACGGCTTTACCAGCCATGAGGACGCTGGCCCGGCCATCAAAGCGGAAATTGAAGCCGCCTTGAAGGAAAATAAGTTAAAACCCAGAGAAATAACGCATGTCGTTATGGGAGGAGAATTGCGCTTCAGCGTCGGATTCAGCTTCCCCGGGAACGAAATCGTTGACCACTGCCGGGTAATCAAAAACATTAAAGTACTGGCTGGATAAAACCCGGCCATCCACAAAGGACTGCAAGCGCAGTCCTTTTCAATTATATAGCCATGTTCTTGTCTAGCTTGTCCTTAGCAAAATTCTGGGCTTTTAGCAGGCTGTCGAAGGTGCCGGCATCGAGCCATTCGCCCTGGACCAGAGCCACTTCCAGCTCGCCTTTCTCAAGATACCAATTATTGACATCCGTTATCTCCAGTTCCCCACGCTCGGAAGGCTTCATGTTCTTGGCCACTTCGACCACTCGGTTGTCATAGACATAGAGGCCGGTAACGGCGTAGTTGCTCAGATACTCTTTGGGCTTTTCCACTATCTTCTCAGCCTTGCGGCTGGCGTCGAATTTGACCACGCCGAAGCGTTCCGGATCCGGCACTTCCTTGGCGAAGATCTTGGCGCCGCCCTTGAAGCTCTTTATCGCTTCCGAGAAATCGTCTTCAAAGATGTTATCCCCCAAGATCATGGCCACGTCTTCATTATCGATGAAATTTTGGCCGATGATGAAAGCTTGGGCCAGGCCTTCCGGTTTGTCCTGGATCTCATAGGTAAATTTCACCCCGAATTCCCGGCCGGAGCCGAGGAGATTGAGATAGTCGCCGGCCCGCTCCGGCGCGACAATAACCAGGATTTCTTTGATGCCAGCCCGGATCAAGGTGTTTAAAGGATAATAGATCATCGGCCGGTTATATACCGGGAGCAATTGCTTGCTGGTTATCTTGGTCAGCGGGCGCAGGCGCGTGCCAGAGCCGCCGGAAAGGATGATGCCTCGCATAATTTTTATATATTATTTCCTTCCTGTCTCTATTAAGTATTCCCGCAAAGCCTCGCGCCAGTGGCGCAGGCGCTTAAGCTTGGTGTTAGCCAGAACCGAGAACTTCGGCCGCCGGGCCGGACGGAGCAGATTCTCGCCCCGGACCGGGCGCAAGCTAGTCTTGACCTTGGCTAAACGGAAAAGCTCGCTGGCGCCGTCATACCAAGTGGCCGGGCCCTCATTAGCCAGATGATATGTCCCGGCATGGGCGGCTGAGACAATGAGCCTTTCCGTGGCCTGGGCCAGGTCGGGAGTATAGGTAAAGCAGCTGACTTCGTCGCTCACCACATTTATCTCCTCCTTATTCTGCGCCAAATCGAGCATGATGTCAAAGAAGCTCGGCTTAGCCAAATCGCTCAGGCCGCGTGGCCCGAAAAGCTTGGAGGTGCGGATGAGGCAATATGACAGGCCGTACTTCGCCCGCTTCAATATTTCTGTCTCTCCCAAAAACTTACTCTCTCCGTATTTATTAACCGGGTTGGGCGTGTCGCCTTCGCTAAAAGACGGCTTTTCCAAGGTGCCGCTAAAAACATAATCAGTGGAATAGTGGATCAGCCGGCAGCCTGATTCCAGGCAGAGGTCGGCTAAGCGCCCTGGCAATTCAGCATTAAGGGACAGGGCTAAAGGATAGTTAGCCTTGTCTTCGCAGAGGTCAACGGCGTTATAGGCGACAGCGTTTATCAGGACCCCTGGCTTGATTTCGGAAAAAGCGGCCAGCAAGGCTTCTTTATCCAAGACATCAAGCTCCTCCTTATCCAAAGAGACGACCTGATGGTCGCTAGCCAGCTGTTGGCTCAGACTGGAGCCGAGATTTCCTTTCCCGCCGAGAATGAGAATAGTCATACAGTCAAAGTATAGTATAAAAATGAGGAAATTGACAAATAATTAGCAAACCATTAAAATTAGATGATTCTTTGACAATTACACTCCAGTATCAACCAAACTTTTAAAAATGAAAACAATCCCCGTGACCCCATGGCTTATGCCGGAAGAGCACGCCGAGGTGGTAACTTTTTTGTACCGCCATGGCCTGCTGAAATTCAGCAACGACCGCGATCTGCCCCTCAAAAGCGGCGGCAAGACCGACGTGTACATCAACTTGCGCGATGCGCGCAATCATCCGGAAGCGCTCAAATTTATCTCTGAGCTCTTCGCGATTCCTCTTAACCGTCTCAGGCCAAACCGCTTCATTGAAGTGCCTGATTCAGTATCGGCTTTCGCCGGCCCGCTTTCAATCGACACCGGCATCCCTTATCTGACTATCCGTGGCGAAGCCAAGGAAGGCCGGGTAGCTGACGCCAAGATGATCGGTTCGGCCAATCAGGGAGAAAAGGTAGTGATAATCGACGACGTCATCACCGATGGCGCCTCAAAGATCGCCGCCTATCAGCTTTGCCGCTCCCTCGGCCTTGAACTCCAGACCCTGGTCGTCCTGGTTGACCGCCAGCAAGGATGGAAAAAGAACCTGGAAAAATACGACAGCCTGATGCCGGTCTGGCCGGGCATGACGCTCCATGATGTCAGGAAGCAACTGATAGCCCTGGGACTCATGCAGAGGTGCAAGCCGGAAACAGAACAGAAGAATCCAATAATTCTGGCTCTGGACAAGCTGGACTGGGAAAACATCCTGCCGGTTATCGACCAGCTGAGGACTGTCGGCTGCACTCTGAAAGTCAACGACCTGCTCTTTGCCAAGGGCATTGAGCATCTGATTCCTGAGCTTTCGGTATATGGCCGGGTCATGGCTGACTTGAAAAGCCATGATATTTCCAATACCGTCGCCAATACCTGCCGCCGTCTCCGCGCCTGTCCGCCCTGGGCCGTCACGGTCCATGCTTCGGGGGGCGAAGAAATGGTCAAAGCGGCCGTAGAGAACCTGAAAGGCACCGGCACGAAGACTCTGGCTATCACCGTCCTGACTTCTCTCAAAGACGGCTGTGAGGAAATATATTCCCGCCGCCCTCTGGAAGAAGCCATGGTCCTGGCCGAGATTGCCAATCGCGCCGGCGCTGACGGATTCGTCTGCTCGAGCGAAGAGGCGCCGGTTCTGGCCGAAAAATATCCCGGCAAGGAACTGGTCGTTCCCGGCATCCGTTCGGAAGGCAAAGAAACCCATGACCAGAAACGCACCGGAACTCCGAAGGGAGCGATAGATGCCGGCGCTACCCGGATAGTGATGGGCCGACAGATCTTTGAATCGCCCGACCCGGTGGCGGAAACCCGCCGCGTGCTCAATGAAGAGCTTGGCCTGGAAATATGAGACAATAACCAGAAAACTAAAAAGCCCCGCAAAAACGGGGCTTTTAAATTTTTTAATATCTTATCTCCCCTCCCATTCCGGGCCCTGGCGGACCAGGAGCTCGGAGGCCCGATCAGGCTCAGCCATTAATTCCTTGACTGCCTTTTCCAGGCGCACGCCCTGGGAGCCCTTGACTAAGACAAGATCGCCGGCTTTGATGCGGTTCTGGAGGAAGCGCCCGGCTTCTTCCGCCCTCTCGAAATAGAATATCTGGCCGTCGTCCAAGCCGGCTTCCTTGGCGCCGCGGACAATATCCCTGGCTCTTTCCCCCACAGCCGCGAGCTGCAAGCCGCCCAGCTCAGCCAGGCGGGCGCCGACGAGACGATGCCCTTCTTCGCTGTAGTGCCCTATCTCCAACATGTCGCCTAAGACGGCATACTTATCCGCGCCGGCATCAAGCTTGGCTTCCGAGAGGACTTTGAGTGCGGCCAAGACCGCTTCCGGCGAGGAATTATAGCTGTCATCAATGATGAAGGAATGCTTGATGCCGGGGAGCAGATTCATCCGGCCCGGCGGCAAGCTGAAATCGCTCAGCCGCTGGGCAATTTCCACCAGATTGAAACGAAAATTGGTGGCCACGGCTGCGGCCGCCAAAGCCGCATAGACAGCCGTCTCGGACATGACCTCTGACATTTGCACCGGAACGATGGAGCCGTTGTAGTTGAGTTTGAAACTGAGACCGGAGAGCTCGTAATCTCCCTTGGTATAGTTAAAGGACAGGTCTTGAGCCTGGAGATTGGCGCCGGGTTTGAGGCCGTAGGTGAGGGTGCGGGCCCGACTGAGCCCGGCCATCTCCAAAGCAGCGGCATTGTCGGCATTTAAAACCGCCAGCCCTTGGCTGCTTAATCTCTCAATTAGGACCTGCTTCTCCTTTTTGATATTGTTGAGGCTGCCGAAATATTCCAGGTGGGAATAGCTTACTCCGGTCATCACGCCGATGTTAGCCGGGGCAATGGAGAGGAGATAGCCCATGTCACCCGGGCGATCAACTCCCATTTCCAAAACCAGGACGCGGGGATAATCTTTGTCTCTCCAGAGAAGGATCGCTAAGGCGCGGCAGAAAACCGACAGCCAGCCGCTTAAGCTACGGCCGGCTGAAGGCGCGCCGATGATGGTCAGGGGCAGGCCGATTTCGTTATTGTAATTCTTGAAAGTCATCCGCACCGGCAGCTTAGCGGAAAGGACGTGATAGATAGCCTCTTTGGCGCTGGTCTTGCCAATCGAGCCGGTAATGCCGACAATTACCGGCTTATACTTCTTCAGAATGAGCCGGGCGAGAATTTTTAATTTTAATTTAAGCAATCTTTTCATATTCCAATTAATCCCTGGTTTTGGGGACGGCATAATACTTGAGAATGAAATCAGCGATTTCCCGCCAAAGCGGCACTGCCGAACTCTCGGCGTATTTGGCGTCCTTCGGATTGTCTATCTTGGTGAGCATGACGAAAGCCGGCTCGTCTATCGGCGCAATGCCGATAAAAGTATGGACATAATTATCGGCGCTGTAGCCGCCGCTTGAGGCTACCTGGGCCGTGCCGGTCTTGCCGCCGATGTAGTAGCCGCTGATAGCCGCTCCCTTGGAATGGCCTTTCTCAACGACATTAACTAACATGGCGGAAACGGTGGCCGCCGTTTTCTCGGAAATTATCCGGCCGATCTGCTGGGGAGCGGTTTCATCGCGCCGGCCGCTGTCTCCTCTGATGATTGCCTTGACTATATATGGCTTCATCATAATGCCTTTGTTGGCAATGGCCTGGTATGGCATGATCATCTGCAAAGGGGTGACGGCGATGCCCTGGCCGAAAGAGGCGGTGGCCGCGTCTATTTCCTTGACCCTGTCCTTGAGCAAGTTGCTGATGTCGCCGGGGCTTTCCGATCCCAGTTCAATGCCGGTCCGCTCGCCGAAGCCATAGCTTTTGACGTAGTCGGCGAAAACAGCCGGACCGACCTGATTCATGACAAAGATGGCGCCGGTATTCAAAGAATTATCCAGGACTGCGCTCATATCGACCACGCCGTGCGGGCCGTGGGTGGCGAAGTCGGCATTCTTGATCGGCTTGGGCCAGCCCTTAATCATTATCTGCCCTTTGTCTTCATAGGTGGTGGAAGGCGAAATCTTGCCCTGGTCAATGGCAATGGACATGGTCACGGTCTTAAAGACCGATCCCGGCTCGTATTGGTAGAAAACGGCCGGATTGTTGTAGTAGCTGATGTCTTTGACCGCCTTGTAGTCGTTGGGATTGAAGCTGGGGACAGAACACATGGCGACTATGGCCCCGGTCTGGGGCTTGATGACAATGACGCTGCCGCCGTCGGCGCCGTGCTTTTTGACCGCTGAGGCCAGCTTCTCGCAAGCGACGAACTCAATATTGCGATCGATGGTTAGAATAAAATCGCTGCCCGGCTCAGGCTTGGTATATTCCCGATCGTTGACGATAATCAAATTGCTCTTCCCGCCTTTTTCTGATTTAAGCGAACCATATTTGCCGAAGAGCTCGTCATTGAAAAATTCTTCCAAGCCGTAGTGGCCCGTCCCTTCGCCGTCAGAATAGCTGACAAAGCCCAAAATGTTAGCGCCAACCTCATTTTCCGGATAATAGCGGTACGGCTTGAGGTCAAAACCGAGACCCGGCACTTCCAATCTTTGGCCGTCGGCCTTATAGACAATCTGCTCGTCCTTTATTTCCAAATCGGCTGCCGACAATGGTGTGGTGGAGCTGGAAGCAATTAAAGAAAAAAAAGAAATTAAATCCTCTTCTGAAATTTTGTCAGCCAAGGGCTCATAAGGATCGCCCGGCTTATTTAGGCGGTTGAAATAAAGATCCCTGGCTGCGGCCCTAGTGGAGGAAGCGATTTCCGGGCTGGATGAAGCTAATTCCTTGTCCAGTCTGGAGCGATCGAAAAAATCATATAGCTGGTCGGCCATAATATTCGGGTCAGCCACATCCTTAGGCACGGCGTAAAGGGAGGCAAAATCCTTGTTAGTCGCGGCCGGGTAGAGATTCTCTTCCCCGTTTATCTCTTCGCTGAAAAAGATGCGGCCCCGATCCGGCTTGAGCTGGCTCACCAGCTGATGTTGGGAGGAAGCCATGGCGGTATAGAGGTCGAATTGCCCGATCTGCAGGCTGAATAATTTATAGAGCAAAGACCCGGACAATAAAAAAATAATCGCGACGACGAAACGCAGGCGATTATTATGATTCCGATTCCTTCCCGAATTCGGCTTGTCTTTGAAATCCTTCCACATATTCAATTAGCGCTTGGCCACGGCAGTATTGGACAGGGTAAGATAGTCGATGTCGCCGACAGCCACCATATTCAGATTCTGCGCCTTGGCGTTGAGATAATAATATGACTGCAGGGCGTTGGCCTGCTCTTCATAGGCCATGTTCTCCCTGGACAGGCGGCCGGACTCAGCTTTGAGCTCCTGCAAGGCGAAGCCTTTGACCGTTAGATCACTCACCGTCAAGAGATAGAGAAAGCCTAGAGTAAAAGCGGCCAGAAAAAGGCAGCGGTTGAGAACCCTTAGATTAAGGTGGCGGCCAGAGCGGCTGGCCTGGTCCTGAGATTGATAATAGTTGACCATCTTGTTCATAATTGCAGCAATGTTAACTATTATTAATTTAAAAATTATCTAATTTTTTAGCGGCGCGCAGCTTGGCGCTCCTAGCGCGGGAATTATCAGCAATTTCAGCTTCCCCGGGAACGATTGGCTTCTTGGTCAGGATCTCGACTTGTCCGGCTTTGGCCGCTTCCCGGAAAAACCGCTTGACTATCCTATCTTCTCCACTATGGAAGGAAACTGCTACCAGGCGCCCGTCGGTTTTCAGGGCGGCCATAGCCTGTGGCAAGGCCAGGGCCAAACTGTCTAATTCCCGGTTTGTTTCCATGCGCAGGGCCTGGAAGATCCTAGTCGCCGGGTTAAGACGTGAACCTGGCCGCGATGGCAGGGCTTTAGCCAGAGCTTCTTTCAATTCTCCGGTCCTCCGTATCCTTTTCTGCCGGCGGTATTCGACGATGGCTTTGGCGGCGCGATAGGCGCGGGGCTCTTCCCCGTATTCCCGGAACACCTTAGTCAGCTCCGGCAGCGGATAGCTATTGATGATATCGCTTGTCGTCCTGTCTCCCTCCCCGAAGGCCATGTCCAGGGGACGGTCGCCCAAGAAGGAGAAGCCGCGGCTCTCGTCGTCCAGCTGGGCCGAAGACAAGCCGAGATCAAAGACGACTCCGTCTAGCCCGCCCTCTTCCAGCTCTTCCAAGACCGAACCAAGATTTTTAAAGTTGTCCTGTCTCAGGACGATATTTGATAAATTCCTGTCAGCGATGATAACGGCGGCATTGTCCAGGGCTAGCTTATCCAGATCCAGGGAAATTATCTTCCCCGCCGGTCCCACGGCTTCGGCCAGAGCCAGAGTATAGCCGGCGCCGCCCAAAGTGCAATCAAGGAACTTTCTTCCCGGCCGCGGCTCAAGGGCCGCCATCACTTCCGCCAGCATGACCGGCCGGTGCTGATAGGCCATATTAGACTCCGAGCTCTCCCAATTCTTCGGCAATAGAGTTGCTGTTCTTCTCCGATTCCGCCTTATACTTCTTCCAAGCCGCTTCGTTCCAAATCTCCAAGTGATTATATAACCCGGCCACAATGACGTTCTTGCTTAGTCCGGAAAACTGGCGCAGATACTCAGGCAGGGTCACCCGTCCCTGGTTGTCGAATTCCAAGTCCATGGCTCCAGCTAGCATATGGCGGGACAGGGCCCGAGCCTTGGACTGACCTAGAGGCAAGGCGGCGAACTTCTGGGCAATTTTTTCGAACTGCTCTCGCGAATACAAGAAAAGGCAGTTGTCTAAACCCTTGGTGACAACCGCCCCCTTTTTCAAGATAGCCCGAAACTTGGCCGGTATGGCCAAGCGCCCCTTCTCATCCAGATTGTGCTTGTATTCGCCGATGAACATCTGAGAGTAATTAGCTGGCAAAAGCGGAAGAAGGCAGGTGATGACAAGCAAAGATTCACCTCTTCTCCCCACAATTCACCTTATGTATTTAATTATACACCACTAACACCCTCGGGTCAACACAAAACTTTGCTTTAAAATAAAGGAAAAAATTACAAAAAAAGCCACTTATTCACAAGCGGCTTAAAGAGACTGAAAAATCTTGACGAAAAATCCTAAAAGTTTTCAACAATTAATGCACAGGTCTTAGGTAAAGCCTTTTTTAGCCTGGCGCCCGATATTAGGCTCCCGGCCGTAATCCGGCTCTACCAAAAATCGGCGGCCAAAGGCGCGAACCTTGCCTCCACCCGCCGCTTCCACTGGCACTTTCAAGGCAAAAGCCAGGGCATTGGCGGTCAAGACGCCGATGCGCAAGGAAGTAAAACTGCCGCCTCTGCCCACCACCTTTATCTTCTTCACTCCAACTAGGCTGCGGCCGGAAGCGTCCAATAATTTCTGGAGAGACGGCAAAAGCCTTTCAGCCTGGCGGCGAGGCGCAGGATATTTTCCCTCGGCTAAGACACGGCCTCTTTCTTCAAGGGCTAAATATATCTTTTGGTCATCAGTCGTATCTATAAATAGCGTCATATTATTTCTTCAGCTTGAGAAGGCCGCGAAGATCGGCCAATCTCTCGGCTTTGACTAAGGCCTGGCGCAAGGCGCTGGCGCCAGAGCGACCTCTGGCATACCAGACTAGGTGCTTTCTCAGTTCAAGTAATCCAGCCTGGCCTTTGAGGCGATAGCTCAGGGAAGCATGGCGGAAAGCCGCCGCCAAAATCTCTTTATCATCCATCTCCTTCTCTCTGCCCGTCTTTATCTCCCCAAACAACCAAGGCCGGCCAAGGACGCCCCGGGCCAGGCCGAGTCCATCGGCTTGGCTCTCTCTGAGCGCTTGTTTGGCTTTCGCCAGACTATCTATATCACCGTTTATCAAAATGCTTCCGGCAAATAGTGGCCTGGCCAAGCGGGCGATGGCCCAGTCGGCCGAACCGGCAAACCCTTGGCTCAAGCTGCGGCCGTGGATCATAAGAGCGGCCAGAGGCAAGTCTTTTATCTCCTTCAAAAACTCTCCCAGGCCGACTGATCCTGATTTTGACCTCACTTTTATCGACACCGGCAAGCTGGTATTTTCCAAGACCGCTTCAATTGCCTGCCTGGCCCGCTTTGGGTCCTGCATCAAGGCGGCGCCGGCTCCCTGCTTTATGACCTTGGGCACGGGACAGCCGAGATTGATATCCAGCCCGTCTGGCTTGACCTTGGCCGAAATCAAACGGGCCGCCCTGGCAAAGTGCTCCGGCTTGGTGCCAAATATCTGGACGACGAAGGGCCGCTCCTGCCGCCGGCTATGTTCCATGAGCCTCCAGGTTTCCGCCGCGCCTCCAGGCTTGGCATAGTAGAGGGCGGCGGCTGAGACCATCTCGCTGTATAGGACGTCGGCTCCCTGCTCCTGACAGAGGCGGCGGAAAGCGGCGTCGCTAAATCC
>CAYSJT010000015.1:0-12773 GCA_964431625.1 uncultured Gammaproteobacteria bacterium
GGCTGATTTCCAGGGCACTGATCGGCGCGGCCAGATTTTAGGCCGTTATCGGGGAGCCTTGATCATCGATGACTACGCCCATCATCCGACTGAAATCAGAAGCACCCTGGCCGGCATCCGCTCCCGCTATCCTAAAAAAAGACTAATCACCGTTTTTCATCCCCATACCTATACTCGGACCAGGGCATTATTCAAGGAGTTCGCGGCCAGCTTTTCCCTGAGCGATGCGCTTATCATTTTGGACATATATGGCTCGGCCCGGGAAAAGCAGGGCGGGGTCTCAAGCGCCCAGCTGCTTGAGGCAGTTAGGAAGCATAATCAGAAGCGGGGAGTAAAGCAGGGGCTCAAGCACATCGCCTCTTTGGCTGGGGCGGCTAGATACCTGTCTGCGCGTCTTGGCGCTGATGATTTGCTTCTGCTGATGGGCGCGGGCGATGTCTTCCGGGTCGGAGAAGCGCTTTTGAAGAAAAATAATTGATTTAAAATGTTAAAGATAATTAAACAACATGATTTAGGGCAATATACGACCATTGGCATCAACCAAAAAGCTGAATTCTTCGCCGTGCTTAAAAGGCCTAATGATATTTTTGAAGCTATCGCCTGGTCAAAACAGCAGGCTCAGCCCCTTTTTATTCTCGGCGGCGGTTCTAACATTCTTTTAGCCTCTTCTCCTCCTGGCCTGGCGCTAAAAAATGAAACCAAGGGTATGCGGGTGGTCAAGGAAACAGCCAGTTATGCCTTGGTGGAAGCCGCTTCCGGCGAGAGCTGGTCCAAGTTCGTCTCTTTTGCCGTCCGCCATGGCTATTACGGAGCCGAAAACCTATTTTTGATATATGGCACGGTCGGGGCGGCTCCGGTCCAGAACATCGGCGCCTACGGCGTTGAGCTCAAAGACATCTTCCATAGCTTGAAGGCCATAGATTTAAAGAGCGGAAAAGAAAAGACTTTTTCCAAGGCGCAATGCCAGTTCGGCTATCGCGACAGCGTCTTTAAGGGGAAATATAGGGGGAAGTATTTTATCGCCTCGGTCACCTTGAAGTTGATCCGGAAGCCTAATTTTAAATTGGACTACGGCGCGATTCGCCAGAAGCTGGCCGAGAGCGGCGTCAGCGTTCCCAAGCTCACGGACGTGGTTAGGGCGATCGGAGAGATCAGGCGGGACAAGCTGCCCGATCCATACCAACTGCCTAACTCCGGCTCTTTTTTCAAGAATCCGACCGTTTCCTCGGCTGCCTTTAATCGATTGTCTAAAAAATATCCTGATTTGCCGAGCTTTCCGGCAGGCAAGGGTCGGGTGAAGCTGCCGGCCGGCTGGCTTATCGAACAGGCTGGCTACAAGGGCAAGGCCGTCGGACCGGTCCGGATGTATGAGAAGCAGGCCCTTATCCTCGTTAATTCCGGCCAAGCCACAGCCAAAGATGCCCTGAAATTGGTCCGTTTGGTGCAGGCGGCGGTCCGGCGACGCTTCGGGGTTGATTTAGAGCCGGAAGTTAATATAATATAGGGCTATATGAAGTCCCAAGAATTGAGACAAAAATATCTGGATTTTTTCCGCGGCCATGGACATGCCGTGATTGGCAGCGCCTCGCTGATACCGGAAAACGATCCGACCGTGCTTTTTACCACCGCTGGTATGCACCCGCTCGTGCCATATTTGCTGGGCGAGAAGCATCCGGCCGGCAGCCGTCTGGCTAACGCCCAAAAATGCATCCGCACCGGCGATATCGATGAGGTCGGCGATGCGGTCCACCACACCTTCTTTGAGATGATGGGCAATTGGTCCCTGGGCGACTACTTCAAATCCGAGTCTATCGCCTATAGCTGGGAGTTCCTGACTAGCCCTAAGTGGCTGGGTTTGGATAAGAGCCGGCTGGCAGTTTCCGTCTTTGTTGGAGAAGAAGATATTCCTTTTGATGCGGAATCTCAGGCGATTTGGGAAAAGATTTTCCAATCTGACAATTTGCCTCTTTCCCGCATCGCCAGGCTGCCGCGGAAGAATAATTGGTGGGGGCCGGTGGGAGAGTCCGGGCCTTGCGGACCGGACACAGAAATATTTTATTGGACCGGCGAGGGCCAGGCGCCGGAAGTCTTCGACGAACAGGGCAAGCTCTGGGTGGAAGTCTGGAATAACGTTTTCATGCAATACAGCCGCAACCGCCAGGGAGGATATGACAAGCTGGCCCGGCCCAACGTCGATACCGGCTTGGGCCTGGAAAGATCGCTCGCCGTAGTCAACGGCTTAGCTGACAATTATCTGACTGATCTCTTTTCCGGCCTTATCACTAAATTGGAAGAACTGAGTCAGAAGCGTTATGGCCAGGATGAGGAAACGACCCGGGCCATGCGCATCATTGCCGACCATTTGAAAGCCGCCACCTTCATCATCGGCGATGACAAAGGCATCGCCCCATCAAATACTGACCAAGGCTATGTCGTGCGCCGCCTTATCCGCCGGGCCATCCGCTACGGCCGCAGCCTAGGAATAGCCCAAGCCGCTTGGATCAAGGAAATCGCCAAAATCGTCATCGCCGATTACCAGGCCGTCTATCCCGAATTGTCCCAGAACCAAAAATTCATCTTTGAGAATCTGGAAAAAGAAGAAGAAAAGTTCAGCCGGACACTAGAGAAGGGGATTAAGGTTTTAAATACTCAAATGGAGGCTAAGGAAGTAACCTCTGACCCAATTCATAATATACCGGATGTTTCACCAGTTGATGGTATGTTGGGCTTTACACCTTATCACGTGACCGGATCTTGGTTGTTTGATATTTATCAAACATTTGGTTTTCCCCTGGAACTGTCATTGGAGGAGATAGAAAAGATGCGGGGCAAGATGGCGCCAGAGGCATTGGACCTTATCCAGGCAGATTTTTCTCAAGCCCTAAGGCAGCACCAGGAATTATCCCGGACGGCCGCCGCCGGCAAGTTCAAGGGCGGACTGGCCGACCACAGCGAAGAAACGACTAAGCTCCATACCAGCGCCCACCTTCTTCTGGCGGCTTTGCGCCAGGTCCTGGGAGATCATGTCGTTCAGAAGGGAAGCAATATCACCCCGGAAAGGTTGCGTTTGGATTTTTCTCATCCGGACAAGCTGACGCCCGAGCAATTAGCGGAAGTGGAAAGGCTCGTCAATATGGCCATAGACAAGGATTGGCCGGTCGTCTGGAATGAGATGTCGCTGGAAGAAGCCAAGCGCATCGGCGCTATGGGCGTCTTTGATTCAAAATATGGGGAGACGGTCAAGGTCTATCAAGTGGCTGACTTTTCTAAAGAAATTTGCGGCGGTCCGCACGTGGAGCGTACCGGTGTTTTGGGGCGCTTCAAGATCCAGAAGGAGGAATCATCCAGCGCTGGAGTGCGGAGAATAAAGGCGGTGCTCGGCAATTGATATGAGCGCCTGGTTTGGTTTTTTTTCTCTGGATTCGCTCTCAACTATCAATATAATTTCTGGCTATTACATCGGCCCTGTGCCGGTGTTGTTTTTATTCGGCGGCCTGGCGCTGGCCGGGTCTTTCTGTTTGCTTTTTGCATCGGCTCCAGACAAAAAAAGAGATTTTTTATCAATATTTCTGTTAGTCTGGCTGGCTTTTTCCATTTTTTGGACGATTAATAATGTCAGGAATATAATTTTCAGCCGTTTAGCTTTCGGTCAGGATTATGACAATAAAAAGATCATTAGGGTCTGCAGCTTGGGAGACCTTGAAGGCCGATTGTGCCGGATCTTTTCTTTTTTAGACAAGTCTTTGTCTGATTGCCAGCCTGGCAGCCGGGTTTATATAGACAGCCCCGATGAATTAAAAACTTATCTGCAGTATTACGCCCTTCCTCAGTGGCTGCCGGCGCCTTCAAGGGATAGGGCCGAATGTCTAATTCAATACCATTAGTATGTTTATGGGTTTACTGACATTTTTTGCCTCCTTAATTATCCCGGGAATTTTTTTGTTTCGGCTTATTGCCCGCACTTCGGTCTGGAGTTTCATCGGCCTGGCTTCGGCCTATGCTCTTGGCAGCAGTTTTGTAGCTATCAGCCTATTTTTCTATTTTTTCATTTTTCATTTTTCGGCTTCGCCGTATCTTAATTTAGTCGTCTGGCTGCCGGCTTTAATGTTGGGGGGACTGGATTATTTCATTTATCGCCGCGGCCGCCTCGGAAAAACAGGACTTAGCCCGGCGACATCGGGTCGGGCGTCATCCGGTCTGGAAAAATTATCTGTCTTTAAAAAAATCGCTCTAGCCATTATTAGCATCATTTTCCTGCTTAACCTATTAGTCCTGTTCGGCCGTGCGATCAGCCAGCCAGCCGCTAGTTTTGACAGCCTGTCAATGTGGTCTTTCAAGGCTAAGGCAATTTTCTTTCAATCATCAGTGGATTTTAATGCCGATTCGCCCCTTTATTTGGGAGGCGGAGGCCATATCAATTACCCTTGGCAGATCCCCCTGCTTCAGTATTGGCTGAGCTTTAATGTCGGGGCTTATGATGATCTGAGGACGAATTGGATTTTTATTATTTATTTCTTCGCGCTTTTGGCGGTGATGTTTTCCTTCTTTAAGGAGAGGCTCGGTTACTTCCAAGCTATTATTTTATCTTTTTTCTTCTTTTCCTTGCCCCTGGTTTTTTATCACGCCTCAAATGCTTATGCTGATTTGCCGCTCGCCCTTTATCTTGTCCTGGCCGCTGTCTACTTTTATCGCTGGCTGGAAAGCAAGAGAAGGGAAGAGGCGGTTTTAGCCGGCGTCTTTTTGGGCTTGAGCTTTTGGATTAAGGACGCGGCCATTCTATTTCTGCCGGCTTTTATTCCGGCGGCCTGGCTAGGGGCCGGCAGGCGGCTGTTTTGCCGGCAGATCCTTGGCTCAATTCTAGCCGCTGTTCTGGCGGCTGCCCCTTGGCTGGCATTTAAGGCGGCATACGGCCTGGGCTTTGCCAATGTCGCTCCGGGGCTGGTTTTTCATCCCGCCGCCCTGCTCAGCCTATTGGCATCGATGTTTGTGAGCTATAGCTGGAATATCTGGTGGTTTATCGTTTTATTTTTCGCCCTATTAAGTCTCAGGCAATGGCCGAGGAACAGGGGATTGGTCTTTACCTGGAGCCTATTTTTCTTTTCTTGGCTTATCTTAATGCTAGTTTTTGTGTTCACTAACGCTTATCAATATGCCAGCGACCAGACGGCTGTTTCCCGTTCTTTAATCCCCTTGGCCGGCCTATCTTTCTTAGCCGTTGGGCTGTCTATAAAAGACCGGCTTTGACCCTTGACAAGCCCCGGCCTTATCCCTATAATGTTTTTATCAACAATATTATTGAAAAAATTAGCTATTTTTTTTAAAAATTTTGATAAGGCGATGACTTGTCTTTATCAAATTTTTTTGTGTTAATGTCAAACGAAAACGACAAGGCGGGAGACAGCGCCGCCACCTTAAACGCCAAGGATTTCATTGAAATGCAGGGTGAAGTGCTGGAACTTATGCCCGCTGCCAGCTTCCGGGTAGCCCTGGAGAGCGGCCATGAAATTTTGGCTCACCTTTCCGGCAAGATGCGGATGAACAGGATTCGCCTCCTGCCCGGAGACAAAGTCAAGCTGCAAATCAGCCCCTATGACCTAAGCAAGGGCCGTATCGTCTATCGCTTTTAAAAAATATGAAAGTCAGAGCCAGTGTCAAGAAAATCTGCAAGGATTGCAAGGTCGTCAGGCGCGAAGGCCGCGTCCACGTTATCTGCAAGAACCCCAAGCACAAGCAGCGCCAGGGGTAATCTTTATATTTTATGGCATTAAGAATTTCGGGAGTAAATATCCCAACTGATAAGAGAATAGAAATCGCCCTCACTTATATATACGGCATCGGTCGGACTAAGTCCGGCCGCATCCTGCAGGAAGCCAAGGTCAGCCCTGATATCAGGGTTTCCGACCTCAAGGACGAGGAGGCTAACCGCCTGCGTGAAATCATTGAAAAGAAGCACATTACCGAAGGCGATCTGCGCCGTGAGGTCCAGAGCAATGTCAAGCGCCTCCGGGAAATAAATTGTTATCGCGGCTTGCGCCATGGCAAGCATTTGCCGGTGCGCGGCCAGCGGACCAAAACTAACAGCCGTACCGTCAGGGGCAATAAGCGCGTCACCATGGGTAGCGGCAAGAGCAAGGCTGGTTTGCAGAAGACCTAATTAATAAGCAGTAAGAAGAAAATATGTCCGCAGAAGACAAAAAAGAAGCTTTAGAAAAGCAGCCGGAAGCCGAAGCCAAGAGCCAGGCTGTTCCGACCAAGACCGAAGAGGCTAAGGAGAGCCAGGTTTTTTCTTTTGATTCCAGCGATGAAGAGTTGCCGGAAGAAATCAAACAGAAGCTGGAGAAGAACAAAGCGGCTCGGGCCAAGAAAAAACTGGTCAAAAAGAAAAAGCGGAAAACCGCCAAATCAGTCCGTGTCGGCCGCGCCTATATCCAGGCCACGTACAATAACACCATCGTCACCCTGACTGATCCCCAGGGCGATGTGATTTCCTGGGCTAGCGCCGGTTTGGCCGGATTCAAGGGGGCCAAGAAGGCCACGCCTTATGCGGCCCAGATAATTACCAAGATTGCCGCCCAGAAGGCCAGGGAAGAATATGGCTTGCAGGAAGTGAGCGTTTTTGTCTCCGGTGTCGGCACCGGTCGCGAGTCAGCTATTCGCGCTTTAAATGCCAATGGTTTGGAGGTTAATTCCATTAAAGATACCACCCCGGTACCTCATAACGGTTGCCGGCCGAAGAAGCCCAGACGGGTTTAAGCTGAAACATTATGGCTAGGAATATAAACAATAAATGTTTACAATGCCGTCGCGCCGGCGAAAAGCTCTTTCTCAAAGGGGAGCGTTGCCTTTCGCCTAAGTGCGCTATGGTCAAGCGCAATACGCCTCCTGGCGTTCATGGCCCCAAGGGCCGCAAGCGCCTGAGCGGCTACGGCCTGCAGCTCCAGGCCAAGCAGGAGGCCAAGCGCTACTACGGACTCCAGGAAAAGCAGTTCCGCCTGACTTTCGTCAAAGCCGCCAAACAATCCGGCGACGCCGGCAAGAATTTACTCAAACTGCTTGAATCGCGTTTAGATAACGCCGTTTTCCGCCTAGGTTTTGCCATTTCCCGGCCTCAGGCCAGGCAGTTGGTCAACCACGGCCATTTCCTTTTAAATGGCCGCAAAGCGGACATCGCTTCCATGCTGGTCAAGCCGGGCCAGGAGATAAAGATCAAGAAGAACAGCGTCGGCAACCGCTATTTCAAAAATTTGTCCGAACAGCTCAAGAAGGCGGAACGTCCCAGCTGGCTCAGTTTCGATGATTCCAGCCTGAGCGCCAAGGTTCTGCACGAGCCCAAGGATGATGATCTGCCCAAGAATATTAAGGTGCAGATGGTCGTTGAGTATTATTCCAAATAAAACATATGCAAAACATCGCTTTGCCTAAGAAGATTGATTTCCAGGCAGGCCAGGAACCCAATAGCGGTCTCGTTATCGTTGAGCCGCTTTTTCCGGGCTATGGCATGACCCTGGGTAATTCTTTGCGCCGCGTCTTGCTTTCGTCCCTGCCCGGGGCGGCGGTCATTGGCGCCAAGATAAAAGGCGCCAGCCACGAGTTCATGGCCTTGCCCCATGTCAAAGAGGATGTTTTGGAATTGATATTGAATCTCAAGCAGCTCCGCCTCAAGGTCTACGGCGAAGAGGAAGTCAGGCTGGAGCTCAAGGTCAAAGGCAAGAAGACCGTCACCGCCGGTGACATTATCAAGAATTCCCAGGTGGAAATAAAGAATCCGGAATTGGTCCTGGCCCATATCACCGATGAGGCCGGCAACCTGGAGATGGAGATAGACGTCAAGGAAGGCCGCGGCTACCGCATGTCGGAAGGCGGCAAGAAAGAAAATCGCGAGCTGGGCTATATGGATATAGATTCCATTTTCTCTCCGGTCATTCTGGTAAGCATTGAAGTGGAAAATACCCGCGTCGGCAAGATGACTAATTGGGACAAATTGATTTTAAACATCAAGACCGACGGAACCATCACCCCCCAGGGAGCTTTTGATGAGGCCGTCAAGGTGCTCGTCGCCCAGTTCCAGTCACTTCTGCCCGGAGCAATCGCGTCTGAAGAGCCGGTAGTCGAAGCAGAAGCTGAAGCGGTGGCCGAAGTCTCCGAGACCGAAGAAGCGGAGGATATAGTCGAAGAAGCCAAGCCTGAGAAGAAGGAGAAAAAAACCAAAAAAGCCAAGAAATAATTATTACCCCCTAGGAGAACCGTATGCGTCACAGAAATAAAAACAAGATCCTTGGCCGGGAAAAGGCGCCGCGCGAACTGATGCTGCGCAACCTGGCTTCAAGCTTGATCTTATATGAAAAAGTCAAGACGACCAAGGCCAAGGCCCAGGCCGTCAAGCCTTTAGTGGAAAAGATGATTACTTCAGCTAAGGCTGGAGATTTAGCCGCCCGCCGCGGCTTGATCAAGGTTCTGCTCCAGAAGAATGCCGTCAAAAAGAGCATGGAAGTCCTGGGGGAGAGGTATAAGAGCCGCCCGGGAGGCTATACCCGCACCACTAAGCTCGGCGTCCGTCGAGGCGATGGAGCCGAAATGGTTCAGATCGAGCTAGTCTAAGCATATGAAAAATATTGTCAGAAAAACTCATCAGATAGACGCGAGCGGACAGGTTGTCGGCCGCTTGGCGACGAGAATCGCCACCTTGCTGCGCGGCAAGCACAAGCCGGAATTCGCCCCCCATCTTGATTTGGGCGATATCGTGGAAGTGACTAACGCCAAGGACATGACGTTCACCGGCCGCAAGCTGGAGCAGAAGCAGTATCATCATTTCTCCGGATACATCGGCGGTCTCAAAAGTCGCAAGTTGTCCGAGGTCCAGGCCAGCCGTCCCGGTGAAGTTCTGAGGCGGGCGGTGCGCGACATGCTGCCCGGCACCAAGCTCCGTCCGGCAATGCTCAAGCGCCTAATCATCAAATAATATGGCAGAGAAGAAAGCCAAGACAACCAAGAAGAAAGAGCTGAAAGAGCCGAAGAAGGCGCCAGTCAAGGAAGTTAAGGAAACTGAAGTTCTAGAAAGCGAAGAAATATCCGAGAAGGATTGGGCCCAGAACGAAACAGCCGAGTTTTCCGGCAAATATCTTAAAGCCATCGGCCGCCGCAAGCGGGCCGTGGCTCAAGTCCGTCTCTATGAAGGCGGCAAGGGCGTCATTATGGTCAACGGCCAGAGGGTCAGCCAGTATTTTCCCGGCGAAAGCTGGAACATAGTTACTCAGCCCCTCAAGGTCACCGGCCGCCAGCGCGACTTCAATTTTTCCGTCATTGCTAAAGGCGGCGGCAAGTCCGGCCAGCTGGAAGCGGTGCGCCTAGGCATCAGCCGGGCCATTCTCGCTTTTGACCCAGCCACCAAGGAAGCCCTCAAAGCTAACGGTTTCCTG
Organism: uncultured Gammaproteobacteria bacterium; assembly: GCA_964431625.1. Taxonomy (GTDB): domain Bacteria; phylum Patescibacteriota; class Patescibacteriia; order Patescibacteriales; family UBA12465; genus UBA12465. The sequence goes on from CAYSJT010000015.1 coordinate 9,417, forward strand.
ACCCGCGACCCGCGCCAGGTGGAAAGAAAGAAGCCAGGTTTGCGCAAAGCCAGGAAGAGACCGCAGTGGAGCAAGCGCTAAAGGATAAATATATCTATTAAATAAGCAAAGAACTCTCTATTTGGAGGGTTTTTTGTTTTTTGTAAATCAGGAATTTTTGGCATTATGATTAATTTATACGTGAATTTGTATTAATTCTTAATAAAATTCACGTATAATTGACATTTATATGTTAATTTGCTATAATTTAGGTATAAATTAACGTATAAACATATGCCAAATATTGATTATAAAAAAAGAATAAACGATCTTAAAAAACAATATGATTCTTTAAGAATTGGGAAAGAATCACTTCTTGATATTGTGTTTGAATCCGAGCTTTCAGAATCGGTCTATAATTCTAACGCTATTGAAAATTCGACTTTGACTATTTCGGAAACCGAAAAAATACTTTTGAATCTGGAGGTATCGCGGGATGTATCCATGCGGGAAGTTTTTGAGGCCAAGAATCTTGCCCAAGTTTTTGAATATATAAAAAAGAAAATCAGCACAAATAATATTGATAAAGATTTGATTTTATTACTTCACAAAATGTTGATTGACAATATTGATCAAAACATTGCTGGTAAGTTTAGACAAAGAGGGCAGTATGTTCGAGTCGGCACTCATATTGCGCCAGCACCTGAACTTGTGGAATCAATGATAAGCGATCTTTTGCTTGATTATTCCAGCAATCATCAAGATTATTTTCTTGATAAAATTTCCAGATTTCATTTAGAATTTGAAAATATCCATCCTTTTTGCGATGGCAACGGCCGTATCGGGCGCGTGCTTATTAATTATCAGTTGATGCAGTTGGGGTTCCCACCAGTGATAATTCGCGATAAAGAAAAACAGCTTTATTATGATTCGTTTGGTGAATATCGCGATAGCAGAAAAAATAAAACCAATGGCATGGATAGAGTTTTATACTTAGCTCTTCTGGAATCATTTCATAAAAGGATTGCTTATTTAAAGGGCGAAAAGATTGTTCGTTTGTCCGAATATGCTGACAAAATAGGGGGAAACAAATCAGTGTTTCTAAATAAAGCAAAAAGACAGAGTATTCCAGCCTTTCGAGAGAAAGGGGTCTGGAAGTTTGGTAATTAATCTCGCTGATTCGAGGTCATTTTGATATAATCCCCATATGGACAACTTAAGAGGGAAAATAGAAGAACTACAGGCAAGGGCTGGAAAACTGGCGCCCGTTTTGTCATTGACTGATAAAGTAAAGCGCCTGGAAGAACTGCGCCAGGAAATGGCCGCGCCGGATTTCTGGCAGGATCAGAAGCGGGCGGCGGCCCTGGGACAGGAGGCAGAACGTCTGGCTGGAGAGACCGGAGCCTGGGAGAAGTTCTCCCGCGAATTCGCCGAACTGTCACAACTTTTGAGCTTAGCGGAAGCTGAGGATCAGTCTTTACTGCCGGAAATAGGCCTCAGAATAGAGCAGCTGGAAAAATATTTATCGCAACTTGAACTCAAGGCTCTTTTGTCGGAAAAATATGATGGCCATGACGCCATCCTAGCCATTCATGCCGGCACCGGCGGCATTGACGCCCAGGATTGGGCGCAGATGCTGGAGCGGATGTACCTGCGCCTGACAGAAAGGAAAGGCTGGAAGGTCGAGATTTTGGACCGCAATCTCGGCCAGGAAGCCGGCCTCAAAAGCTCCGTCTTGCGCCTAGTCGGGCCGTATGCCTATGGCTATTTAAAGAGCGAAAACGGCGTCCACCGTTTGCTGCGAAATTCGCCTTTCAATGCCGACGGCCTGCGTCAGACCTCCTTCGCTTTGGTGGAAGTGACTCCGGAGCTGGAAGACGAGGGGGAGATAGAGATAAAGGACGAGGATTTGCGCATCGATGTTTTCCGCTCCAGCGGTCCGGGCGGCCAGAGCGTCAATACGACCGATTCGGCCGTGCGTATCGTCCATTTGCCCAGCGGGATTACGATAAGCTGCCAGAGTGAGAGATCCCAGAAGCAGAACAAGGAAAATGCCCTGAAGATACTCAGGAGCAAACTGTATCAGGCCGCCCTGGAATCCAGGGAAGCCGAGGAGAAGAAATTAAGGGGCGGAGTCCAGAAAGCCGAGTGGGGCAAGCAGATCAGGTCGTATTTCCTGTATGGCAACCGCTTAGTCAAGGATCATCGGAGCCAGCAAGAAACGAGCGATGTGGACTCGGTCCTGGACGGCGACTTGGAGCCTTTCATCGAGGCTTATCTGCGCTGGCGGCGGCAAGCCTAGTTCTTTGATTGTTCATCAGGCGCCTTGGCGGGCGCCTTTTTATTTTCCCTTCATTTTGTCTAAGCCATCCTCTGGCTATGGGCAGAGAGCAGAGAAAGTTCAGACGCTTCTTATCCTCGGGCTGGACCATTGGTCTTAGCCTGACTTTTATCATGGCCATTTTTTTGGCCGACCGTTTTTATCCTAATCGTTTCAGCGCTTTGTCAGATAAAGGTTTGGCCGGATATCATGGCCGGAGCATCAGTTTCCTCGGCTGGGTCTGCGCGGAAGCCGACAGGAGTTTTAATAATCAGCGCCTGACCGTTTGCTCCGGGTCGAGCCGCGTCCTTATCACAACCGATCTTCGGCCAAGCTATGATTATGGAGATTTCTTGGAAGTTTCCGGCTATCTCCAAGCCCCGGGGATGATTGAAGGTTTTAATTACCAAGCCTATCTGGCCCGCTATGGCATCGCTTCGCTCATGTACTATCCCCGCCTGTCTTTATCTGGAGGCAGACTTAGCTCCTCCCAGGTCAGCTATCGCCGCCTCTTGGATTTCAAACAGTCTTTAAAAATGATCATGGACAGAAGCCTGCCCGAACCGGAAGCCGGTCTGGCCTCAGCCCTTCTGCTCGGCTATCGCCGGACCATAGATCAGGAAGACGCGGACAGCTTCGCCCGGGCGGGGATAAGCCATATGATTGCCATTTCCGGTTCCCATATAACCATTATGGGCGGGATACTAATGAGTCTGGCTACGGCCCTTGGCTTGGGAAAAAGGCTCCGGATACCCCTTGTCTTGTCTTTTATCATCTTCTACCCAGTCTTTACCGGATTATCCGCCTCAGCTGTGCGCGCCTCTATTATGGGCGGCCTTTCGCTCCTGGCGCTTAGCGGGACAGGGAAGCGGGCCGCTAGTGGCGCCTTAATTATTAGCGCCGCCTTAATGGTCGCGGCTAACCCCCGCATCCTGGGAGCCGATATTGGCTTCCAATTGTCTTTTTTAGCCGTTTCCGGCCTCATTCATCTCTATCCGTATTTTGAAGCTTTATATGCCAGCAGATTCAAATCTACGAAACCTGGGCCGAGATTAGGC
>CAYSJT010000016.1:0-12635 GCA_964431625.1 uncultured Gammaproteobacteria bacterium
GCCAAGTTCTTGTCCAGCTTGTCGATTTCCTGGGAGGCGCTGGCCGGGTCGTTCAATATTTCAATTATCCGATTATCGAACTTAGCCCCCTTCGGTGAATAGCCGCCGGGAGATTTGCGCTTGAGGCGGTGGGAAAGGTCGCCGGAAGCGATGACCGCTATCCGTTTTTCGCCAGCCTCAATGATGGGCGCCAGAGCCTGGCCGAAACCAAAAGCGATATTCGGGCTAAGTTCTTGGCCGAATGAAATGGAAATGATTTTCAGGTTTGGCAGGGAATCCCTGAGCAGCCAAGCCGGGATGGCCGTCCCATAGTCTAAAAATTTTTCGGCGGAAAGGGAAAGCGGAAATTTTTCTGCCAGATTGTTAGCCAGGCTGTCGGATAAGCCGGTGGAGTTATGGAAAACGGTACGGGCCGGGATAAAGCCGAATTCCTTGAGGTCAATTTCCATTTCCGGGGACATGTTTAGGGCGATGCCCTGGTCCGGCGCCTGGCCATGGGGGCTGATGATGAGGAGAACTTCAGTATTTAAGGCGGATAAGTCCTGGCCTATACCTTGATAGGCGGCTACGGTTTTCTTGAGGAAAGCATAATTTGCCCGGCCGATTTCCGGGATAAGCAGGGGGGAATGGGGCAGGAGGCAAGCTTTAATGAGGGGCATAGATTATTGAGTAGTTCCAGTATAGTATACTAGCTTAATTAAAAGAAGTTGACAAGGCGCTTGTCTTGTGGTTAGATAGAGGGAGTTCTTTAAGAAATTAACAAAACCCTATAAACGATGAAAAAGAAAGAATTAATCAGAGCGCTTTTGATTTCAGCGCCAGCCGTTGCCGTCCTTTCTCTTGTAGCGGCGCTTACCGCTTCATGGCTATGCGACACCGATGACCTCGGCTACCTTTTTGGCAAGGCCTCAGGCATTGCGATCCTGTTCTTGCTGGCCTATGTTTTTACCATCACGCTTTTCGGCCGTGAGCCATACTCCGCGGCCGTTACCAGTTCCGCCTGCATTGGCATATTGGTCAGCCGTCTGTTTTTTGCCACCAATGGATGCTTCATATTCTTGTTGGTGGCAGCGTTCCTGGTGTGGGTTATGCGCTTGAAATTGTATGAGGCGCACCACCTTCACAGATATGAAAAAGGCGTGATACGGGCTAGAACCACCTTCATTATTTTCTTGGCCAATGCCGTAATCAGCGGCGCCATCTTTTCCCTGGTAGTCTTGGCAGTATCGTAATCGCTGGCACAGCAAAAAATAGCCGATCCCCAAAGGGTCGGCTTTTCATATTAAAGAAAAAACCAGGCTACGGATTGCCTGGCTTTTTGAGCTCTTAGCTCAGTTTGTTACAGCCCCCTTCTGGAGAAGAGCGGCTGTCTAACCTTGGCGGCCAGCTTGGCGGCTTGTTCCGGGGTCTTGTCGTAGATCAAGATAAAATTTACCTTGAGATCTTTGTTGGGCCTAAATACTCCGGCATCATTGAACATGCCGTATTCTATCTGACCGTTCTTGACGGCCAGTTCAAATATCCGGAAGAATTTTTTTTCCTTGGCGGCCAATTTGCCGTCAGGATCCGGAGCATAGTCGGCAGCTGTTTGCCACCAACTCATGAATTTCCTCCCGTCTTTTCCAGGAGCTGGGATGTTTGCGTCGCTGATCATTGCCCGGGTGAATTTACAGGTGTCCCCGCCTGAGATGACGAGAATGATGTCCTGGTCGTATTCATCCAGGGCGAAAGATACTGCCGGGAGGAGGTCAAATATGACCCTGTCTCCCTGATAGTTGACCATTCCCTCAAGGAGCATGGCATACTCCTCTTTGGGATCCGCGAACCGGGAAAGCAGATTTTCCTGCCGGTTGAAGCAGGAACTCAGCGACAGGACTATCGCCATAACAATTGCTACATTTACTACTTTTTTCATTCTTTCTTTTTTAAGGGTTAGTACTAGGTTGATTTTAAAGGAACTTCATTTTCTATGCCTATATTATACCATATTATATATAAATTGTCAATATAATGAGTGGGAAAGTGCCATATTAATGGCTAAAATATAACAAAAAATCCCCCGGTGTTTCCAGGGGATTTTTTTAATATGGCTATTGTATCGTTTCCCCCAGAGGGTACTGGTAGAGGAGCTTGGAGGAGGCGGTGATGATGTTTTCCGCTTTGTAGCCCAATTCCTTGAAGATAGTCTCGTTGGCAAAGGGGCGCTTCTGACCGTTGGAGATGAGATAAACGCTGGGGTGGGAGTCAGTTTTGAGCAGGGTGCCTTCGCCGAACAGGATAGGCGAAACAGTGGGATAGGCGTTGAGAATGGTTGGGGAAACCCGGATAAGCTTTTGATTTCTGAACTTATAGGTGAGTAGGGACTTGTCTAGGAGCGGGGCCTTTTCCCCGTTCTCTACATAATAGACGCCGCCGGTCGTGATATCTTGGAGCAGGGCGCCGGTGACATAAGTGGAAGTGGCCGTTATCATCTTGCCCAGGCGGTAGCTGGACAGGTCTTCAGCCGAGGCGTTTTCCAACTCTTCTGTCCGGAAGCCGATGCGCTTGAAAGTCTCCAAGTTCTCAAAGGGGCGCTTTTCATTTCCGACCAGGAGATATAATTGCTTGTCCGGAGCTTGGACTAGGGAATAGTCGGCGAAGCGTATCGGGCTGCCTTCGGGATAGAGTGTCAGCTCGCTCGGATTGACTTTCAGTACCTGGCTGGCCTGGAAGCGGGAGATAAAAGCCGAATAGTTGAGGAAGGGGCGTTTTTTCCCGCCTTCTATCAACCAGACACCAGCCTCGCCATCAGCGCTTAAGAGCGATCCGTCCGGATAGCGGCCTTGGGGCTGGCTGCCGTCTTCGGGGAAGTAGCGGTTCCAGAGCTTATAGGTATTATAGTTCCCGTTGAAGACATGGGGGGTATAATTATACAAAGCGGCGGTGGCCTGGTTTTCTGGAATAACCGTCATCGGTTCATTGGAAATCGTGCCGTAGGGGTTGGTGAAGGAATAGGCCTGGCCGACGCGGTAACGGTAATTGTTCGGCTCTTTCATATAAGCCAGGAATTGGAGGGCGGCGCTGTTGACCTGCTTGCCGAAGCCTTTGTAATATGGGTTGCAGGTCCAGTTGTCCGGGCAGCCGTAGCCGGTCGCCCAGTCCAGCCGGCTTTGGGCGGGGCTGGGATTTTCGATTAGGCTGGCTTCTTTCTGGAGCAGGACGAGGAGGAATTTCGGGCTGACAGTGGTGATGCGGCGGCATTTGAGCTGTCTTTCAGCTTCGGTCGGGTTTTCGCTTAGAGTCACGCCCTCGCAATCATAGTTGTTGCGGGCAGCGTCATAGATTATTTCCGCGGCCGTCTTGGTCATGCCATAGGCGTTGGGCGCGAAATAGCTGGCTAGGTAGCTATTTTTTGATTGGAGAAAATTCTGTATCTGGGGCAGGCTTAGGCTGTCGTAATCGAGAAGATCCGCATCTTCGATGATGCGGTTAGGATTAAAGCCCGGATCAATAGCTGTTTGAGCGCCGGCCGCCAGGGGCAGGAGGCAGATGAAAGCGGCTAGGAGGCCGAAAAGTCGAAAAAATTTCATATTTCTCATTATAATATAATTTCCGGTTTAAGACAAAGATTAAGAAAAGCCCGTCCTAATGACGGGCTTTTCTATGCTTGTTTCTTTTATTTTTTATCCGTTGACTTTAAGAGCCAGTTTTTCGGAATGGCCCAGATCTATCCTTACCTTGTCGCCTTCCTGAACCTTGCCTTCAATGATGCCGCTAGCCAGCTCGTCCAAGATCATGGTCTGGATAATGCGTTTGAGCGGCCGGGCGCCGTAGGTCAGGTCATAGCCCTTTTCAGCCAGGAGTTTCTTGACCTGGGGGCTTATCTTAAGGCTGATATTCTTGTGGTTTAGCCGGTTAGCCACCTTGGCCAGTTCCAGGTCGACTATCTTTTCCAAGGCAAGCGGAGTCAGGCTGCGGAAGAGGACGGTTTCGTCGATGCGGTTTAAGAACTCCAGCTTGAAGTTTTCTTTCAAGACCTTATCTATCTTCTCTTGCATTTCTTGGAAGCGCAGCTCGTCTCCCCGCTGGCCGCCGGCATTGTCGCTGAAGCCGATGGAATACTGTTTGATCACCTCGTTGCCCAGGTTGGAGGTCATGATGATGATGGTATTTTTGAAATTAACCGTTCGGCCTTTGGAATCGGTCAGACGGCCGTCGTCCAGTATCTGGAGCAGTAGATTGAAGGTATCAGAATGAGCTTTTTCTATTTCATCGAACAAGACGACGCTGTATGGGTGGCGCCTGACTTTGTCGGTTAGCTGGCCGCCGTCGTCATGGCCGATATATCCCGGCGGCGAGCCGATTAGCTTAGCCACCGAATGCTTTTCCATAAATTCGCTCATATCCAGGCGGATCAGGGCTTTGTCATCGTTGAACATGAAGCGAGCCAGAGCTTTGGCCAGCTCGGTCTTGCCCACGCCGGTGGGGCCGACGAAGAGGAAAGAGCCAATAGGCTTCTTTTCTTCATTAATGCCGGCCCGGGAGCGGCGCAGGGCGTTAGCCACGGCGCGGATAGCTTCTTCCTGGCCGACAACTTCCTTGGCCAGCTCTTTTTCCGCCTCGGCCAGCTTTCTAATCTCATCCTGGAGCATCTTATTGACCGGGATGCCGGTCCAGCGAGCGACGACTTTGGCCACGTCCTCCTCGTCCACTTCTTCTTTAAGAATGCGCTGGCCCTTTTTCTGTATTTTAGCCAGGCTTTCTTCCAAGTGCTTGATCTTTGCCTCCAGCTCGGGGATTAGCCCGTATCTTATCTTAGCCACCTCGGTCAGATCGGCTCCTTGGCGCTGGGCGATTTCCGCTTTTATCTTAAGGCCGTCTATTTCCTTCTTTGATTCCCGGATTTGGGAAATTATATTCTTTTCATTATTCCAATGCAGCTCTAGCTGGCCAGCCTTTTCTTTGAGCTTGGCCAGTTCCTGGTTGATCGAGCGCAGCTTGGCCGACTTTTTATCCGTGGTCATGACTCCAGCCTTGTTGAGTTCCAGCTGGGAGATCTTCCTTTTTAGCTGGTCCAGCTCGTCGGGCATGGAGTCTATCTCCATTCGCAGGGAAGAGGTGGCTTCGTCAATCAGGTCAACTGCCTTGTCCGGCAGGAAGCGGTCGGAGATATAGCGGCTGGAAAGCTTGGCGGCGGCCACCAGGGCGTCGTCGGTGATGCGCACCCCGTGATGGACTTCATACTTTTCTTTCAGGCCGCGGAGCATGCTAATGGCGTCTTCCAGGCTCGGCTCAGCAACATAAATCGGCTGGAAGCGGCGCTCCAAGGCCGCATCCTTCTCGATATATTTTTGATATTCCTTGGTTGTCGTCGCGCCAATAGTCCTCAATTCTCCCCGGGCCAGAGCTGGCTTGAGCATGTTGGAGGCGTCCATAGAGCCTTCTGAGGCGCCGGCGCCGATGAGGGTGTGGAGCTCGTCGACGAAGAGGATGATGCGGCCGTTTTGCGACTTGACTTCCTTGAGCACGGCTTTGAGGCGGTCTTCGAATTCGCCGCGGAACTTGGCGCCGGCGATGAGAGCGCCGAGATCAAGGGTGACGATTTCTTTCTGGCGCAGATTCTCGGGCACGTCGCCGGAAACGATGCGCTGGGCCAGGCCCTCGACAATAGCCGTCTTGCCGGTGCCGGCTTCGCCGATGAGCACCGGATTATTCTTGGTCCGTCGCAGGAGCACCTGCATGATGCGTCTGATTTCGTTGTCGCGGCCGATAACCGGATCGAGCTTTTCTTGGCGGGCGAGCTCGGTCAGGTTGGTAGTATATTTTTCGAGCACCCGGAATTTGGTTTCCGGGAAAGGATCGCTGATTTTCTGACTGCCCCTTATTTCTTTCAGGGTTTCTTTGACAGTTTGATATTCAATGTTGAAGTTGAGGAGCACGGCTTGGGCCGGGGAAGGGACGCCGATCAGGGCGAGCAGGATGTGCTCGGTGGAAATGAAGTCGTCGCCCATGCCGTCGGCTTCCTTCTGGGCCCGCTCTAAGACCAAAGCGGTCTCAGCCGTACCGGAAACGGCCTGGACCGGGCCGGCCTGGGGCGCGATTTTGACCCGGGGCAGCTTATTCATTTCCCGGACTGCATATTCTTCCACTAGTTCCGGATCCGCCTTGAGCTTTTCCAGCACCGGCTTGACCAGGCTTTCGTTCTGCTGGAGAAGCGCCAGCAGAATATGGAGGGCTTCGATATTAGCCTGGCCGTTTCCGGAGGCGATTATCTGGGCATTAATTATGGCTTCTTGAGATTTATCTGTAAATTTATTGAACATATTGTCGGGTTTTATTATTTTAGCACTCTTATGTCTTGACTGCTAAGATTCATCATAATATATGGCCGGAAGCTTGTCAATTGTTTGCTTTTATTTAAAAAAGCCGGAGCTAAGATTAGGGGAAAAAATATTTGTCCAGCGGTTTCTTTTATGTTAATATAAAAAGAGAAACATAATTTCAGAGAAAAGCATGCTGCGCCACAATTTCCTTACTTACAGCAGCCAGATTCTCCTGCGCCTGGGAGGACGGATTTTGTATTTCCCGGTCTGGTGGTACAGCCTTGGTTTCTGGCGCCTGCTCAAGCAGGGCTGGCTGTCTTGGCTCGACCAGGAAAAGTCGCTGGGCTGGAGCGTCTGGCTAAAAAATATCTTCGTGCCCATGTATGGCCAGCGTGATTGGGCCGGACGACTGATTAGTTTTCTTGTCCGTCTGGTGCAGATAGTCGCCCGCGGCCTGATGCTTTTGGTTTGGGTAATCCTTTGGTTATTTCTTTTCTTGATTTGGCTCGGGCTGCCTTTATTTTTGCTTTTTGCCTTGGTCTGGCAGCTAAGTCGCTGATATTATGGCGGAGGAGAATATTAAGCTAACTGAAACATCATTTGCCCCCTCCCCCCGTTCCGGGAGGCAGGGTCTTTGGCTGGCCGGACGATTTCTTATTTGGAAAAAGGAACTGCGCCGTTCCGTCATACTTTTAGGCCGGACGGAAAAGCAGGTTGAACGCGGTTTGAGGCTTTTAACTTGGTTAATCGTCGGCGCTGGTTGGGCGGCTTTCTTGGCCTGGATATTTTTAAACATTGAGGCAGTCAAGGCGGCCCCCTTATCTCTCTTGCGTTTTTGGCAGAAGCCGGATATTCTCATCACCCTATTTTTGCTTTCTGCCTGGTTTGATTTGTTTCTGATATACCGTCGCAGCCAAGAGAAGGCAGCGCTTTTGAAGATAGAAAAAGATTGGTTAGACAAGCCAGAACGGGAAGAGGGGAAAGTCAAGGAATATGAAGTTTCTTCCGGCTATGCCAATGAAGCTATGGAATTGGTTGAAGACGCTTATCTTCTGGCGGTCAAGCTGCGCCAGCCTGAAATTGAAGTCATCCATCTTTTTCGGTCCATGCTCAAACACAAGCTGATTAAGAATCTTTTGATCCGCCTGAGCGTCGATGCCAAGAAACTGGTTGGCATGGTCGACCGCCGCTTGACTAAGTTGCCCGCCAAGGAGCGCGAGGGACGTAGCCGCCCCTCGCCGGCCTTGGAAAGAGTGCTGATCAGCGCCTTTAAGGATGCGGCGGAAGCCAGACAGACCAGCGTTGATCCTTTGAACATGATTCAATTCTGCCTGGATGAAGATGAAGCCTTAGCCGAGATCCTATATGATTTGGAAATAGATAAGACAAAGATAAAAAATGCTGTGGCTTGGTTTCGGGTCAATCAAAAAATGATTGACCGCTATCATCAATACCACCGTTTGGCCATTTTGAAGCCGGGCAGCGGCATGAACCGCTCCTATACGGCTATCGCCACTCCCAACCTCGATCATTTTTCCCATGACCTGACCGTCCAGGCCAAATACGGCCAGCTGGATTTCTGCGTCGGCCGACAGTCCGAGATAGAGGATGTGATGGAGTCTTTCAGCGGCGGCCACAACGGCGTTATCCTCGTCGGTCCCAACGGCGTCGGCAAGAGCGCCATTGTCGGCGGCCTGGCCCAGCTGATGGTCGAGGAAAGAGTGCCTAAATTCTTGAAAGACAAGCGGCTGGTCGAGCTGGATGTTTCCCGCTTGGTTTCCGGGGTGGATCCGGCCCAGGCCGAAGAGCGCCTGCTGGTGGCCATTAGCGAGGTGCGCCGCTCCGGCAATATTGTTTTGTATATAGATAACATTGAGAACCTGATTGGCATCAGCGCCGGCAGCCGGGAGAGCCTGGACTTGTCTGAAGTCTTGGCCGAGTCCCTCAGTCGGGGGCAGATTCTTTGTTTAGCTTCTGCGACATCCGAAAACTACAGCCGTTATATTGAGAATAAGGCGCTGGGGACGGCTCTAACCAGTGTGGCTGTCAAGGAGCCGGAGGTCGATGCCGCCATTCAGATATTGCAGAGCAAGGTCGGTTTCCTAGAGGGCCGCTACGATATTTATATTGTCTATAGCGCCCTGGAGCAGGCGGTTATCATGTCAGATCGCTATCTGCACGATAAAGCCCTGCCCCTTAAGGCCATCGATCTCTTAGAGCGGGCGGCGCTTCTGACCGCCAAGGCGGCTAAGGATAATCCTCAAGCCTGCTTCTGCGGCCGGGAACAGGTAGCTTTGGCTATTGCCGAGCTCACCGGCATCCCAGCCAGCAAGGTGACGGCCAAGGAAAGCGAGAAGCTGCTCAACTTGGAAAGCGAAATCCACCAGCGTTTAATAGATCAGCAGGAAGCGGTGAGCGCCGTTTCAGCCAGCTTGCGCCGGGCCAGGGCCCAGCTCAAAGACAGCCGCCGCCCCATTGCCAGCTTCCTTTTCTTAGGCCCGACCGGCGTGGGCAAGACCGAGCTGGCTAAGGCCGTTTCTGAAATCTATTTCGGCGACGAAGATTATCTGGTTCGCCTGGACATGAGCGAATACCAGCTCCAGGACAGCGTTAAGAAGATGATCGGCGATGCTGACGGCACTCTAGGTTATTTAACCGAAGCCGTTCGCCAGAAGCCGTTTTCTCTAGTGCTCTTGGATGAAATAGAGAAGGCTCATCCCGACATTTTAAATCTCTTCCTGCAGCTGCTTGATGACGGCCGCCTGACTGACGGCCAGGGGCGGACGATAAGCTTCAGCGAGTCAATAATCATTGCCACTTCCAACATCGGAGCCGTCTTCATCCAGGAACAGATAAAAGCCAAGGCAGAGCTAGCTACTATCCGCCAGGAGCTGATAGATAACCAGCTTAATCAATATCTGCGGCCCGAGCTCATCAACCGCTTTGACGGCATTATCGTTTTTAAGCCGCTCAGCCCCGAAGATGTTTTTGAAATTGCCACGCTCATGCTCAAGAAGATCAAGAAGGGCTTGGCCGAGAAGGGAATTGATTTTAAGGCGGATAAGGATGGCGTAGCAATATTGGCCAAGGCTGGATATGATCCCAAATTCGGCGCCCGGCCGATGCGCCGCCTGCTCCAGGAAAGAGTGGAGAACATCATCGCCAACCAGATCTTGGCCGGCGAGTTAAAGCGCCGCGATACCGTGGTGATAAATCCCGACGCCAGCCTGGATGTAATCAAGGCCCCAGCCCTTTAATTTATGTTTGATTATTTTTTTATCTTCGGCCTGGTTTTTCTCTCCGCTTTTGCCGCCGCCCTCCTGGTCAGGCGGCTCGCTTTATTTTTCAAGATCTTAGACCGGCCGGGAGAAAGGAAAATCCATTCCCGGCCCATGCCGCTTCTGGGCGGCTTGGCGATTTTTGTCGCTTTCTTCGCTTGGCTTTTTATTTTTTCCGAGCGCTTCTTGGCCGGCGACTTAGACTGGCCCCAGCTGGTCGGTTTCTTTGTCGGCGCTATTTGGCTGATGCTCGGAGGATTCTTAGATGACAAATACGGGCTCAAGCCGAGCCAGCAGATAATCTTTCCCTTATTGGCGGTTCTATCAGTTATCTTAGGCGGGGTAGAAATTGCCAAGCTGACCAATCCCTGGGGCGGATTTTTCGTCTTAGGCGCCAGCCTAATCAGCCCAATTCTTATTTTCTTCTGGCTCTTTGGCCTGATGTATACCACCAAGCTGCTTGACGGGGTGGATGGCCTGGTCAGCGGCGTGAGCGCTATTGGCGGCCTGGTTATCTTCCTTTTTACTTTGACTACCAAATACTACCAACCTGACCTGGCTCTGGCCGCCCTGATTTTCGCCGCCGCCTGCTTAGGATTTCTAGCCCTCAACTTCCATCCGGCCAAGATATTTTTGGGCGAGGGCGGCTCGCTGCTTCTCGGCTATATCTTGGGGGTTCTGGCCATAATTTCCGGAGGGAAGATCGCTATCACCCTCTTGGTCATGGGTTTGCCTGTCCTCGACGTCCTCTGGACAATTATCCGCCGTCTAGCCAAGGGGCGGAATCCTTTCAAGGCCGCGGACAAGAAGCATCTTCATTTCCGCTTTTTAGAATTAGGCTGGTCGCAGACCAAGACGGTTTTCACCTATTACGCCCTGGCTTTGATTTTCGGGGCCAGCGGCCTGTTCCTGCAGAGCCGGGGCAAGATCTGGGCCCTGTCCGTCCTCGGCCTGCTCATGCTGGGGATAGTGATAGGGTTCTGGGCCCTGGATAGGCGCCGGGAAAAATCAGCTTGATATGGACAGCCCTAAGCCCAAGCTCCTGCTCCATGTCTGCTGCTCCCCCTGCGCCACCTATAGCAGCTATGAAAAGCTGGCTCCCCGCTATGACCTGACTTGGTATTTTGATAATTCCAATCTGGCTTCGCGCCAGGAATATGATAAGCGCCTGAGCTACGTCCAGCTGATGGCGGAAAAGTTCGGCTGGCCTCTTCTAGTTGAGCCTTATCGGCACGAAAGCTGGCAGACACTTGTCTGCAGCCGGGAACATGATCCGGAGCGCGGCGCTCGCTGTCAGATATGTTACAAAAGCCGCTTGCTGAGTACGGCTAAGCGGGCCGCGTCTTCCGGCTTCGATTATTTCAGCACCAGCCTGCTGGTCAGTCCGTATAAGGACACGGAGAAGATAAACAGCCTGGGGCGGGAACTAGCTGAGTTTTTTAACAGCGCTTTTTTGGACTTTGATTTCCAGGTCGATGACGGCTACCGCCGCTCCCAGGAAATGGCCAAGGCTCTCGGCCTATACCGTCAGAAGTTCTGCGGTTGTGAATATTCGCTGCGATGAAGATAATTTATAAAAATAAAAGAATTTCGTTTGCCCTATTGGCTGTCGCCGGTTTTTTTAGCATCTTCTTTATCTCCGGGCGCGGCGCTTTAGCGGTTGACAGCGACAGCGACGGCTATGACGATGAGCTTGAACTGGCCAGCGGCTATTCGCCCTTCAATCCGGCGCCGTTGAAGCTGTCGGCCAGCGATGTTGACAGCGACGGCCTGAGCGATGAGGCGGAGATTCACTTTGGCAGCGATCCCTTCCAGGCGGACAGCGACAATGACGGCTATGGCGACCGAGAAGAAGTGGATAGCGGCTATAGCCCGGCTTCGTCTTCGCCTCTCAAGCTGCAAAGAAGGGTCGTGATTAATCTTAAAGAACAGAAGCTAAATTATTTTGTCGGCGGCTATCTTTGGAAAGATTTTCCTGTTTCCAGCGGCAAGCCTTCCATGCCGACCCCCAAGGGAGAATTCAAGATAATCAACAAGGTCTCCAAAGCCTGGTCCGCCGCCTACGGCCTGTATATGCCATATTGGCTGGGGCTAGGCAGCGGGCGCTTCGGCATTCATGAACTGCCGGTCTGGCCCAGCGGCTACCGCGAAGGCGAGGACCACCTAGGCCAGGCGGTTTCCCACGGCTGCATCCGTTTAGGCATCGGCCCGGCCCAGTATCTTTATGAGCGGGTTGAGGTCGGACAGACGGTGGAGATAGAATAAAAAAGCTCGCTTGGGGAAGCGAGCTGTGCTTTGTCCGAGCCAGTTGGGCTGATTAAGCCTCGGGCTCGGTTTTTTGTTTTTCTTTGTACACCCTGGTCGCATGGATGGAAGAGATTGTCAGAGGACTATTGGTTCCGCCGAAAGCGACGATTGGCAGGAATTCAACTCTGATGTTTTCCTTTTCCAACTCCAGGCCCTCATTGGGCGGCGGCAAGTTCTTCATGATTTCCCTGACCATTTCCTTCTGCTGCTTGGCGAACTGGGCCGGCTGTTCCTCAATCTTCCTTTTTACTTCCTCGGCCACCTCTTTTATCTGCCTTATTTCTTCCAAATGATCGCCGGCATAAGGTACCAGGTGCCAGCCGTCGGGCAGTTGGAACTTTTCTCCGGGCCAGAGGCAGATTTTGCGACCGCCTTTGGCCTCCCAGTATTCCGTGCTGCCTTCAGACATGGGGTGGATAACCACCTGGACGATGGTATCGCCTGGCTTGAGATAGGCCCGGCGGGTCGTACCGTCGCTGAGCTTGAAGCGGTGGAGAGAGAAGCTGGCCCCATAGTTCCTGATCACCATGAATCGCTTTATCTTCATTTGGCAGCCCTTATATATCGGGTTGCTTTTTTTTATGCGCTCCGCGATGTTCTCTGGAGTGGCATGCTTCATGTCTCCCAGATGTTCCAGGCAGCTTTCCAAGCGGCGTCGGACCCATTCGCGCACAACAAACCAAAGCACGGGGACGCGGAACATACACCACTAGAGATTACTCCAATCCCAGCCTTTTTTCAGCGTAGG
>CAYSJT010000017.1:0-11729 GCA_964431625.1 uncultured Gammaproteobacteria bacterium
GGATATCAGCTTCGGCAGCTACGGGCTCAAGAGCCTGACTGCCTGCTGGGTGTCTTCCCGCCAGATAGAAGCGGCTCGTCGCGTCATGACCAAATATGTCAAAAAGGGCGGCAAGATCTGGATCCGGATATTCCCGGACAAGCCGGTTACGGCTCATGGCGGAGAAATCCCTATGGGCAAAGGCAAGGGCGCGGTCGACTATTATGTAGCCGTGGTCAAGCCGGGCACGGTCATGTTTGAGATGGAGGGCATAGACAAGGAAACGGCCAAGAAGGCTATGGAGACGGCCGCCCACAAGCTGCCCCTCAAGTGCCAGTTCATCAGCAAGGAATAAGAAAAATATGGATTTCAAAGAATTAAGTGCTAAAGAAGCCGGGGAACTGAAAACGCTGCTTGGCGCCAACCAGGAAAAGTTGCGCGAGCTTCGCTTCAAGGATTCCAATAAGCAACTCAAGAACGTCCGGGAGATTAGATCTGTCAAGCAGATAATCGCCAGGATTTTGACTTTAATCAATAAGCAGAAATAATATGCCGGCCAAGCAAACAGACAAAGCCCAGGCCAAAGCGGCTATGCTCCGGAAACTGAAGGGCGTGGTAGTCAGCGATAAGAACGACAAGACCATCGTCGTCCGGGTGGATTCCGTCCGCAAGCATCCCAAGTACCAGAAGCGCTATACCGTCAGCCGCCGCTACAAGGTCCATGACGAGAAGAACCAATATAAGGCCGGCGACCAGGTAAGTTTCGTCGAATGCCGCCCCTTAAGCCGCGACAAGCGGTGGCGGGTGCTCAGCCGATAAGCCAAGCATATGATACAAGTCCAAAGCTATTTGAGAGTAGCCGATAATTCCGGGGCCAAGGAAGTCCAGTGCATCCGGGTTCTCGGCGGATACAAGCGTCGCTATGCCGGCGCCGGCGATATTATCGTCGCCGCCGTCAAAAGTGCCGCGCCCCATGCCGCCGTCAAGAAGAGCGACGTTGTCAAAGCGGTCGTCGTCCGGACCAAGAAAGAGATCCGCCGGACTGACGGTTCATATTTGCGCTTCGATGAGAATGCCTGCGTCATTATCACCGACGCCGAGAAGAAAGAGCCCAAAGGCACCCGCATCTTCGGACCGGTCGCCCGCGAAGTGCGCCGGGCCGGCTTCGTCAAGATTGCCTCGCTCGCTCCCGAAGTCCTCTAAGCCGGATTGATTCCAAATATATGAATATCAAGAAAAACGATAAAGTGAAGATCTTGGCCGGCAAGGACAAAGGCAAGTCCGGCAAGGTCCTCCAGGTCATGCCGAGCCGAGGCAAGGTAAGCGTCGAAGGCCTTAACCTGCTCATCAAGCACCTGCGCCCCCAGCGCCAGGGAGAGAAGGGGCAGCGCATTGAGTTTCCCGCTTTCATCGACGCTTCCAATGTCGCCCTGGTCTGCCCTAAGTGCGGCCGGAGCACCCGCGTTGGCCACAAGCTGGTTAAAGCCGAAGGCAAGCCGACGAAAAAATTCAGAAGCTGCCGCAAGTGCCAGGAAATCATCGACTAACCATATGAGGTTAAAAGAAAAATACAATAAGGAGATATTGCCTCAGCTTAAGGAGACTTTAGGCTGCCGCAACGCCATGCTCGTCCCGCGCCTGAAGAAGGTCGTGATTAACGTCGGGTTCGGGGCTCAGGCCAAGGAAAAGGAGCGCATCGAAGCAATTACCAAGGGCTTGACTAAGCTGAGCGGGCAGAAGCCTGTTTTGACCAAGGCCAAGAAATCCGTTTCCGCCTTCAAGATAAGGGAAGGCATGACTATCGGCGCCAAAGTCACCCTGCGCGGCGCTCGGATGTATGATTTCGTAGACAAGCTGGTTAATATAACTTTCCCCCGAGTCCGCGATTTTCGCGGCTTGAACGACAAGGCAATGGACAGAAACGGCAATTTGACCGTCGGTTTCAAGGAGCATACGGCCTTTCCAGAAATCAAGATAGAAGACGCCGATAACCTGTTCGGCCTGGAAATCTGCCTGACCGCCTCTGCTCGGAACCGGGAAGAGGGCCTGGCTCTTTTCCGGGCTCTCGGTTTCCCCTTCAAGAAGGCCGAGAAATAAAACTATACATATATGGCGAGAACCGCTCTCATCGTTAAATCAAAGAGGAAGCCGAAATTTTCCACCCGCAAGATAAACCGTTGCTGGCGCTGCGGCCGTAACCACGGCTATATCGGCGACTTCAATCTCTGCCGGATCTGCTTCCGCGAACTGGCTGATAACGGCGATTTGCCGGGAATCAGAAAGTCCAGCTGGTAATATATCAACACTAAGTCACGCAATAATATGATGGATCCCATAGCAGACATGTTCACCCGTATTCGGAACGCTTCAGCGGTCGGCAAGGCCGAGCTGCTCTTGCCGCTTAGCCGGGTGAAGCTGGAGGTGGCCAAGATTTTGGCGGCTGAGGGCTGGGTAAAGAAAGCAGAAGTGATTCCGGGCGGCTTGGCCGGCCGGCGCAGCAGCTTTGACCAGCTTCTGATTGCTTTGAAATACAAAAAGAACGGCAAGCCTCAGATCAGCTCAATCAAGCGGGTGAGCCGCTCCGGCCTGCGCGTCTATGTTTCCAAGGAAGAAGTGCCGACGGTGTTAAATAATTTCGGCTTGGCCATCATTTCTACCTCCCAAGGCATCATGACCGGCAAGGAGGCCAAGAAGCGGAAGATCGGCGGCGAGGTCATCGGCGAAATCTTCTAATCATCTAAGATCAGATCCATATGTCACGTTTAGGAAAATTGCCAATCAGCTTCGGAGCCGGCGTCCAGGTATCGGCCACCGACAAGGAGATAACTTTCAAGGGGCCCAAGGGAGAGCTCAAGCTGGCCGCCAATCCCTTCGTCCAGGTCAAGGTGGAGAACCAGGCGGTTTTAGTTTCCCCTAAGGACAGCGCTGCCAAGGAAGCCAAGGCGATGTGGGGGCTGGTGTGGAGCCTGGTTAGAAATTCCGTCATCGGCGTTTCCGAGGGTTTTGAAAAGAAATTGGAGATTAACGGCGTCGGCTACCGCGCTGCGGCCAGCGGCAGCCAGGTCAAGCTTAACCTCGGCTATTCGCATCAGATAGATTTCAATTTGCCCAAAGGGATAAGCGCCAAAGTCGAAGGCAATGTCCTGACCCTTGGCGGTTGCGACAAGGCTTTGGTCGGCGAAACCGCCGCCCAGATACGCCGCCTGCGCGCCCCTGAGCCTTATAAAGGCAAAGGCATCAAATATGTGGGCGAAGCTATCCGCCGCAAAGCCGGCAAAGCGGCATCTAAAGGTAAATAAAGATTAGAGGCGAAAGAAATATATGCGCAATGACAAACAAAGCAAACAGCTGCGCCGCCACCTCCGGGTGCGGGCTAAGATCAGCGGGACGGCCGAGCGGCCCCGCCTGAGCGTTTTCCGTTCCAACCGGGGCTTATTCTTGCAGCTCATCGATGATACTGCCGGCCGGACCCTGGCCAGCGCCCTGAGCCGCGAACTGGCGGCCAAGAAATTGGCTGGATTGGAGCTGGCTCAGGAACTGGGCAAGCGGCTGGCCGAGAAGGCTAAAGCCAAGAATATTTCCCGGGCGGTTTTCGACCGGGGAAGCTATAAATATCACGGCAAGGTCAAGGCGGTGGCTGACGGCGCCCGGGCCGGAGGCTTAGAGTTTTAAATAAGGAAAGATCAATATGTCTGAAGATAACAAAGATAATAAGAAAGAAGCGGTTGCGGCCAAGGCCGCTCGTCCCGCCAAGAGCGCCGCTCAAACGGTAGCTAAGGATATCTACGGATCAGGCCCCAAGCCGGGCCGGGGTCCGAAGCGGGGACCGAGACGCGATCGGGAAGAGCGTTCGGATGAAATGGAGCAGCGCATCCTGGAAGTGGCTCGCGTTACCAGAGTCATGGCTGGAGGCAAGCGCATGAACTTCCGGGCCTGCGTCGCCTTGGGCGACAAGAAGGGCCAAGTCGGCGTCGGCCTGGGCAAGGGAGCTGATGTCACTATGGCCGTCAACAAGGCGGTCAACCGGGCTAAGAAAACCATGGTCCGAGTGCCGATGGTCAAAGATACCATTCCTCATGAAGTTTATCAGAAATTAGGCGCGGCCAAGATATTATTCAAGCCGGCCCGCCAGGGGCGCGGCGTCATTGCCGGCGGCGTCACTCGGGTAATCATGGAGCTGGCCGGAGTCAAAAACGTCACCAGCAAGACCCTGGGGACGAATAATAAGATTAATAACGCCCGCTGCACCATTGAAGCTTTGAAGAACCTGCGCCAGCCGGAAACAGCCAAGCCGGAGACAATCCCGGCTAAAGCCGAGGTCTAGCCTTATATTTTTATCCATATGCTATCACTAAGCAATCTCAAAGCCGCCACCGGCGCCTCTCGGAAACGCAAGCGCGTCGGCCGGGGCAATGCTTCCGGGCACGGTACCTATAGCACCCGCGGCCTGAAGGGGCAAAAATCCCGTTCCGGCGTCAGCGGCCTGAAGCGCTTGGGTATGCGCAAGCAGCTTTTGCAGATTCCGAAATCCCGGGGCTTCCGTTCCCTGGTTCCCAAGAACCAGGCGGTGAGCGTCAAGGCGATAAACGCTAATTTCCAGGCCGGGGAAACCATTAGTCCGGAGAGCCTGATGGCCAAGGGCCTAATCAGCCGCCTTGATCGGCCGGTTAAGATTTTAGGCAAAGAGAAGCTATCCGGCCAATATAAGTTTGAGAAGGTCAAGATGAGCGCCTCGGTTAAAGACCAGGCTAAATAAGCCTTGATCATATGTTCGATAAATTGAATCAAATTTGGAAAGCCAAGGACCTGCGCAACAGCATTCTTTATGTCCTGTTCATGCTGGTCATTTTTCGTCTCCTAGCCCATATTCCGGTGCCGGGCGTTGATACGGCCGCGCTGCATAATCTCTTCGCTTCCAATCAGATTCTCGGTTTGATGAATATATTTTCCGGCGGCGGCATGGAGAACTTTTCTATTGTCATGGCCGGCGTCGGCCCCTATATTACCTCTTCCATTATCTTCCAGCTTTTGGGCATGATCGTTCCGAAGATAGAAGAAATGCAGAAGGATGAGTCGGGGAGGCAGAAAATCAATTCTTGGACGCGCTGGGCGACCGTGCCTTTGGCCGCCCTCCAGGCCTATGGCATGATTACCCTCCTGCGCCGCGGCTCAGCCGGCATTTTAGGCGACATCGCCCCCTTTGATCTATTTGTGATGGTTATGACCATATCCGCCGGCTCCATCCTTTTGATGTGGATAGGCGAGCTGATTACCGAGAAGAAGGTCGGTAACGGCATTTCGCTCCTGATCTTCGCCGGCATTGTCGCCAGTCTTCCTCAGACCATCCAGCAGTTCATCCTCACCTTCGATCAGAGCCAGCTGTTTATGCTTATCGGCTTCGTGGTTATTGCCCTTGTCACCGTTGTCGGCGTGGTCATCATCAACGAGGGCCAGCGCAATATTCCTGTCCAATACGCCCGGCAGATAAGAGGCAACCGCGCCTTTGGCGGCACTAGCACCCATCTGCCGCTCAGAGTCAACATGGCCGGGGTGATTCCGATTATCTTCGCCATTTCCATCGTTATGTTTCCGACCATGATTGCCCAGTTTATGATCCATGCCAAGAGCGCTTGGCTGGTGGCGATTGCCAACGGCACCATTAATCTATTCAACAACCAGCTCTTTTACGGCCTGATCTATTTCCTTTTGGTTTTCGCCTTTACCTATTTCTATACCGAAGTCGTCTTTCATCCTGACCGCATTGCCGAGAATCTCCAGAAGCAGGGAGGCTTCATTCCCGGCATCCGTCCCGGCCGCCATACTAGTGAATATCTCTCTGGCACGACCAGGCGCATTATTCTGGTCGGCGCCCTCTTCCTTGGCCTGATTGCCATCCTGCCCCTTATTATGCGCTATTTCACCGGCGTCCAGTCCTTTGCGATTGGCGGCACCAGCCTGCTCATTGTCGTGTCCGTGGTCATTGAGACTGTCAAGCAGATAGAAGCCCAGCTGACCATGCGCGAATACGACGGGCTCTAGGGATTAATCTTTACATACCGCTTTGAGAGCGGCGGCTGGCCAGTCGCCGCTTTTTGTTATATAATTACAGAGTAATCTTAGATATATGGACCTCAAAGACGTGGCCAAGGATATCAATGACCAGACCAGTTATCGTCTGGATCAGCGCTTTGACGAGCTCATGCGAAAGAATCCCCGCTACCGCAATTTGGACGGGGAGAATCGGGAGCTTATTTTCGGCCTGATCAAGAAGTATCGGGACAAGCTTAAAAAGGGCATCCGCCCTTCCGGTTTCAGCGTCAGGAAGGATATGTACGGCCTCTACCGCAAGCGCCTCAAATTAAACTTGACCTATAACGACCTGGACCAGATCAGGGATCTGCTGCAGAGCTTCAAGGATTAATATGGGCAGTATTAGCAATTTGCCTTCTCCTGGCCAGGACTTTAAAGCTTCTTCCGGCGCCGGCAACTTCGCCCAGCGTTTTTCATATGCTTCAAGCCGCGGCAGCCTGAAAAGCCTGGGGGCCAGCCGGCAGCAGGTGATTGACGAAGTGAAGAAGTATGAGAGCCAAATTCAGGCCGGCAAGTTCAGCCATGGCTTGCGCCAACGGGCCTGGAATAACATCCGGTCGGCCGGCCGCCTGGATAAAGCCGGGGAAGAGGCTCTCAAAGAACTGTTTGATCATCTCGGCCAAGCCGCGCCTAAGAGGAAGATAGTCCAGCCTCGAAGCTTGCGATTGAATAGGGATCCGCAAAATAAGTTCGATTTTGCCGGCTTGCGCCAAGCCGTCCGCCTGCAGCGTTCCCATCGCCAATCATCAGTTTCAGCCGTCTTGCCCAAGCCGGAAGCCAAGATTAAGGAGACGCCCCCGCCCCCGCCGCCCGCTCGGCCGCCAGTCGAGATGGATATTTGAAATATATGCTTTCTTTCATCGTCATCATCCTGGGACTGTGTCTGTTTGAGGTGATAAGCAGCGTTGACAACGCCGTCGTCAATGCCAATGTCTTAAAGACAATGCCCCGTAAGTACCAGAGGATTTTTTTGGTCTGGGGACTATTTTTCGCTGTTTTCGTGGTTCGCGGCATTTTGCCTTTCGTGATTGTCTGGATGGCCGCGCCAGAACTGAGCTTGGGCCAGGTTATTTCCGCCGCCTTTTCAGGCAGCAGCGATATCCGCCATTATTTAGAAGAATCAAAGCCCTTGCTGCTCCTTGGCGGCGGCATATATCTTTTTTTTGTCTTCCTATCCTGGCTTTTCCTGGAAGAAAAGCGCTACGCCTTCTTAGTTGAAGGCTTTATTCATCGACAGGGAGCCTGGTTCTATGCTTTAGCTTCAATACTCACCACCACCATTGTTTATTTCTCCTTAAAGCAGAATCCGGTTTTAGCTCTGGCCGCGACCATCGGCGTTTCCGCTTTTTTCATTACCGATGGCTTTAAGAAGAACGCTGAAGCCAAGGAAAAACAGCTGATGAATCCGGCCATGGGTGCCTGGAGCAAGATTCTTTATCTGGAAGCCCTGGATGCGTCTTTTTCCATTGATGGAGTAATCGGCGCCTTTGCCTTCACCATCAGCGTGCCGCTCATTATTTTAGGCAACGGCCTGGGGGCCTTCGTGGTCCGCGAATTCACTATTAGGGGCATAGATCTCATTACCAAGTTCGCCTATCTAAAAAACGGGGCCATGTATGCCGTCGGCGTTTTGGGTTCGATTATGATTTTGGAAGGCTTCGGCTACGAGTTCCCATTTTGGCTTTCGCCTCTGGCCATGCTCGTCCTGCTTATTTTCTTCCTCGGGCTCTCGGTGCGGCAGAAGCGCCGCCAGCCGGAAAGCCTAAAAAGGATTAAGCTCCAGGCCGGACATTAATTTTAAATCAAAATGGTTTATATCAAGACAAAAGAAGAGATTGAAGCGATCCGATCCGGCGGCCGCATTCTAGGCGGCATCTTAGCCTATCTTATCACCCAGGTTCGACCCGGAGTGTCTACGGCTCTTTTGGAAGCCGAGGCCGAGCGCCTGATTGAATCAGCCGGCGGCCGGCCGGCTTTCAAAGGCTATCCCTTGGGAGAAGGCCTGATTTTTCCGACCATTCTCTGCGTTTCCATCAACCATGAAGTCGTCCATGGCAGCGCTTTGCCGGAAAGAATCATCAATGCCGGGGACGTGGTCGATATTGATATCGGCATGGAATGGCCGATAAAGGGAGAGCTGCGGCGCCGCTTCAACTTGCCGCTTAATCAGCTCTCTCCGGGCGGCGGCTTCTATACCGATACCTGTGCGACGGCGATTGCCGGCGCAGGCAGCCCTGAGGCCAAGCGCTTGGTCAAGGTGACCCGGGAGTGCCTGGAGAAGGGAATTGCCGCCGCTTGTCCGGGTCGGAGACTAAACGACATTGGTCGGGCGGTCCAGGAGCACGCCGAGAAGAACGGCTTGGGCGTGGTCAGGGACTTAGTCGGCCACGGCGTCGGCTATGAGCCCCATGAAGATCCGCATGTTTTTAATTTCGTCATTCCCGAGCGCTCCCCGGATAATTTGGAGCTGGAGCCGGGCATGGTCATTGCCATTGAGCCGATGCTTAATTTGGGCACGCACCGGGTGAAGACGGCTAAAGATGGCTATACCGTCCTGACCGCCGACGGTTCGCTGAGCGCCCACTTCGAGCATACCGTGGCCATCACCGAATCCGGTCCGCAGATAATGACTGCCGCTTGATTATATGGAGGAAGAAGCGAAAAAATATCTAGGCATAGATTGGGGCGAAAAGCGTATCGGCTTGGCCATGGGGGACGGCGAAACCGGGTTAGCCCTGCCTTTTGTCGCCGTCTCCAGCCTGGAAGAAGTTTTGACTATTATGGAGAAAGAGGCAATAGATGTTATTGTCTTGGGCCAGCCCAGGAAAATGTCCGGCCAGGCAGCTGATAATCCGCGCTGGCTGGAATTTCATCGCCTGCTTCAGGAAAGATCCGGGCGGCCGGTTTATCTGGCCGATGAGCGTCTGAGCAGCTTGGCGGCCGATTCCTTGGCGGGCAAGGCCGAAGAAAAGGCCGGGCGAGATGAGACGGCCGCGGCCATTATTCTTCAGGATTATTTAGACATGGAAGCCAGCTAGATATGGAAAGCAGCTATCGCCTTTCCGCCATTGTCATTAAGCGCCAAAGCTATCGCGAAAACGATAGCTTAGTTCTTGTATATACCAAGGAAGCCGGTCTGCTTGAGCTCTTAGCCAAAGGCACGAAGCGGCCCCGTTCCAAGCTGGCCGGGCACCTGGAGCCGATTACTTTAGCCGAGATAATGGCTGTGCGGGGTCGGGGGCGAGATTATGCCGCCTCGGCCATAGGCAGGCACAGTTTCCTTGGCCTTAAATCAGACCTCAACAAGCTCTATTATGCCGGCCAGGGCATCAAGCAATTACGAGCCCTTATTCCCTCCCGCCAGCCTGACGCGGCGGTTTTTGATTTGCTTCTAGCTTGGTTGGAAACTTTGGATAGCTGGCCGACAGAAGCGGGCAGGGAAATGAGCCAGGCAGACGGAGAGATAGCCTTGGCTTTCTTCCTGCTCCGCCTTTTGGATATTCTCGGCTATCGTCCCCAAATCGAAATTTGTCCTGCCTGCCAGAAAGCGATTGTTGGCGAAGGATGCTTCGATTTTATCGCTGGCGGGCTTTTTCATCCAGAATGCGCGGGAGCAAGTTCTAATTTTTATCGCTTGAGCCAAAACTCTCTCAGCCTGCTGCGCTTTTGTCTGGGGCAGGAAATCGCTCGGGCTAAGAGTATCAAGGCCGGGCGCCGGGTGCGCCAGGAGATCTTGGGGCTTATCCGGGGTTTGATTGCCTACAGCCTTTGATTTTATAGCTTATATTAAACATCTTTTTGCTTATTGCGGCAGGGCTTTTCCAGCTTGCTAAAATGGACGCGATAGGCTAAAATTAACATATATTAAAGTGACTTAAAGAAGATTCCGAGCTTTTTCCGGGGCGCGGAGTCATTTCGTCGTCTATGTCAAGGATTTCTATCAAAACTGCCAAGGCGCAGGCCCAGGGACAAGTGAGCGTGGCCGGCTGGGTCAGGAATTTAAGGGCGCATAAAGGCGTCATTTTTATCGACCTAGCTGATATTTCCGCTTCCATGCAGTTAGTTTTTTTATCTGGCAGCCCGGCCTATGACCTTGCCCAAGCCTTGACCCTGGAAAGCGTTATCGAAGTTTCCGGCCAGCTCCAGGCCAAACCGGCTAAAGCTGGCTCGGACAGCGCCCCTGATTTCGAACTGGCCGTTTCCGAGGCCAAGCTTGTTTCCCAAGCCGAAGACAATCTGCCCATACCGGTTCTGGCCAAGGCTGATAATCAAGCCGGATTGGAAAATCGTTTCGATTGGCGCTGGCTGGACTTGCGCCGGCCAGAGGCTCAGATGATTTTCAAGGTTTGGACCCAGCTGGAAGCCGGCATGCGGGATTATTTCCTCAAAGCCGGTTTCATGCAGGTCTATACACCTTGCCTGATGAACACGGCTTCCGAGACCGGCTCAGAAGTCTTTGCGGTCAAATACTTCGAGCGCCAGGCCTATCTCTCCCAATCGCCCCAGTTCTATAAGCAGATGGCCATGGCTTCCGGCTTCGAGCGCGTCTTTATGACTGGTCCGGTTTTCCGGGCCGAACTATCTTTCACCAGCCGCCATGTGACTGAATTCACTGGCTGGGATTTTGAGCTTTCATACATTAATTCTCTGGAAGAAGTGATGGAGCAGGAAGAGGCTATGCTCGTTTCGGCTTTTGCCAGAGTCAAAGCCGAGCTCGGCCTGGATATAGAGGTGCCGAGCCGGCCTTTCCCGCGCCTGAGCTTAATCGAGGCCAAGGAAAAACTGAAAGCGGCTGGCATCGCTTCCGAGAAGGAGCATGATTTTTCCACCGAAGAAGAAAAGGAGCTTGGCCGGCTCATTAAAGCCGAAACCGGGCATGATTTCGTTTTCGTTACCGATTATCCCATTGAAGCCCGGCCTTTTTATCACATGCGCCGGGAAGATAATCCTGCCCTTACCAAGAGCTTTGATCTTCTCTATCGCGGCCTGGAAATCACTACCGGGTCGCAACGCGAGCACCGGCCTGAAGTTTTAATCAGCCAGGCCAAGGAGAAGGGCATGGATCTGGAAGAGCTCAAGGATTATATTAATTTTTTTCGCTACGGCTGCCCCAGCCATGGCGGCGCCGGCATCGGTCCGGCTCGGATAATCATGAAGCTGCTTGAATTGGACAGCGTCAAGGAAGCCTGCTTCCTGCCGCGTGATGTCAAGCGGCTGACGCCATAATATATGACAGGAATTTCCATAAAATCGCTGTATCGCGAGACAGAAAAATATCTTGGGCAAAAAGTTGAGGTGGCCGGCTGGGTCAGGACCAGCCGCGACTCCAAGGATTTGGCCTTCATTGAATTAAACGACGGCTCCTTCTTCAAGAGCCTGCAGATTGTTTTAGACAGCCGCTTGGCTAATTTCGAGGCCGTGGCCAAGGTTCCGGTCGGCTCTTCAATTTCCGCTTCAGGAATTTTGGCGCCTTCTCCGGCTTCTGGTCAGCCCTTTGAACTCAAGGCCGAGTCCGTGGAGATAATCAGCGCCGCTCCGGCTGACTATCCTTTGCAGAAGAAGCGCCACAGCTTTGAATTCTTGCGCGAGATCGCCCACTTGCGGCCGCGCAGCAACACTTTTTCGGCCGTCTTCCGCCTCCGTTCCGTCCTGAGCTATGC
>CAYSJT010000018.1:0-11322 GCA_964431625.1 uncultured Gammaproteobacteria bacterium
GCCTTGCCTCCCCGGCGGCGCTTCTGGTCCTTTCTCCATTTAGTTTTCTTTGGCATTAACATATCTTTGGTCCTTAGTCCTCGATGATTTCTCCCTTGGCATTGCGATCTTTTTCAAAAACTTCCCCCTTATAGATCCAAATCTTGATGCCGATAGTGCCATAGGTGGTGTTGGCCGTACCTCTGGCATAGTCGATATCGGCCCGGAGGGTCTGCAGCGGCACCTTGCCCCAGACCAACTTCTCGGTTCGGGCAATCTCCGCGCCGTTGAGGCGGCCGCTGATGACTACTTTGGCGCCCAGGGCGCCGGCTCGCTCGGCCCGGCCCAGAGACTGCTTCATTACCTTGCGGAAAGGGCTGCGCTTTTCAATATCTAAAATCATCGACTGGACGATAATCTGAGCGCTCAGATTGGGGCGGCTGACTTCCTTGATATTCAAGCTAATCTCCTGAGGCCGGAAGGTCTTGAGAAACTGGCGGTGCAGCTTCTGCTTGAGCTCTTCCACGCCATTGCCGCCGCGGCCGATAATCAAGCCCGGCTTGGCGGTATGGATGTTAACCTCTATCTTGTTCAGGCTGCGGACTATTTCCACTCGGTCGACGCCGGCTTCCCGGAAATTCTTGAGCAAATATTTGCGCACTAGGACATCCTGGCGGACATTTTTGACATATTGCTCGCCGCGTTCGAACCAGACCGAGGGCCAGGTCCGGATGACGCCCAGACGCATTACTTTTGGATTAACCTTTTTTCCCATATAGCTCTTGTGAGTATGAATATTTTAACCGGTCTTGCGGCGGAAAACCTTGGCTTTCTCGGTAAAAGAAGTCTTTTTCAGCTTGTCTCCTGACTTAGCTGCCACCTTCTGGGCCGTCTTTTCGCCTTCCTTGGCCAGCTTCTCCAGCTTGACCGGCTCAGCCGCCTTGACCGTCTTCTTCTCCTTCGGACCGCTGGGCTTGATCTCAGCCAATATCAAATTGATATGGCAGCCGCGCTTGCGGATAGAGGTCGCCCGGCCATGGGCCCGTGGCATCCAGCGCTTCAGGGTGACGCCTTCATCGACCCGGATTTCCCGGACGTAGAGGTTGTCCTTGTCCAGGCTATAGGTATTGACCGCGTTAGCGACAGCTGAGTTCATTAATTTAGCCACGGGTTCAGCCGCCTGCTTATTGATGAATCTGAGCTGATCCAGGGCAGCCGGAACCGAAAGGCGGCGGACAACATCAGCCACCAGACGGACCTTCTGGGCGGACATGCGCAAATGTTTCAAACTGGCTTTTACTTCCATATTATTGCTTACTTAGTCTGAGCCTGAGCCTGAGACTTGGCCATCTTGCCGCCGTGGGAAACGAACTTGCGGGTCGGAGCGAATTCGCCCAAACGATGACCGACCATGTTCTCGACAATATAGACCGGCAGATGCTGTTTTCCATTATGGACGCCCATGGTATGGCCGACCATTTCCGGAGTAATGGTGCAGGCCCGATCCCAAACTTTGATAATAGATTTTTCTCCCGGCTTGAGCGCCTGGATTTTCTTAATTATCCGTGGGTTGATGTAGGGTCCTTTCTTGAGACTTCTAGACATATGATCTTATGCTTACTTATTTCCTCTTAGACCGGCGGCTGATGATCAGGCGGTCGCTAGAGCGCTTGCGCCTGGTCTTGACGCCCAAAGCCGGCCTGCCCCATTTAGTCTTGGGATTCTTCAAGCCGATGGATTGTTTGCCTTCGCCGCCGCCATGAGGATGATCGACCGGATTCATGGCCGTACCGCGGACAGTCGGGCGGAAGCCTAAATAACGGCGCCGGCCGGCCTTGCCCAGGGAAATATGGCGCTTGTCAGGATTACTGGCCTGGCCAATAGTACAGAGGCATTCTTTGCTCACCTGGCGCACTTCCCCGGAGGGCAGGCGCAGCTGGGCATATTTGCCTTCGACGCCCATGACATAGATGACATTGCCGGCGCCGCGGGCCAATTTGGCGCCGCCGCCCGGAGTCAGCTCAACGCAACTCACGGCTAAACCAGCCGGGATGAACTTGAGCGGCAGAGCGTTTCCGACTTTTATCTCTATCAATTCCTTAGAGCTTGTGATCTGGTCCCCGACCTTTAGGTCGATTGGGGCGATGATATAGCGTTTCTCGCCATCGGCATAATTGAGCAGGGCGAGACGGGCGCCGCGGTTCGGATCGTATTCAATAGCCGCCACGGTAGCTGGAATGTTGAACTTATCGCGCTTGAAATCGACTAGGCGGATATAGCGCCGGGCGCCGCCGCCGCGATGGCGGACGGTGATTTTGCCCTGGCTATTGCGCCCGCCCTGGCGCTTCTTAATAACGACCAGCGCCTTCTCCGGAGAAAATTTGGTAATATCCTTAAAATCATCGAAGGTGGCTTCGCGGCGACCGGGGGTATTGGCTTTGACTTTCTTGATTCCCATATTGATTAAATTAGACGCCTTCGTAGAGCTTGATCGTCTGCCCCTTGGCCAGGGTAACGATGGCCTTCTTCCAGTCCTTGCGTCGGCCCTGGATACGGCCGCGGCTGACCCGCTTGCCCTGGACGCTGATAACATTGACCGCCAGCGGCTCGACGCCATAGGCGGCGCGCACGGCCTTGGCCACGTCTATCTTATTAGCCCTTGAGCTGACAACAAAAGCATACTGGCCGGCCGACATCAAATTAGTCGCTTTCTCGGTAACGAGCGGCCTGACTAAAACTCGTCCGGCAACGGCTCCGGTGCCCTTGGCTTTGGCTTTGACGGCCTTAGCCGGCTTGTCCTCGCTATATAAATCCTTCATGGACTGAGCCGGGGCTTCCGTCGTCTGCGCCTTGGCTTTGGTCTCAGTCTTGGCTTTGTTTTTTCCAAATATCGCCATATGATTATTGCTTCTTGCCGTAGAGCTGGCTCAGGCGAGTAACAGCCGCTTCGGTCAAAAGGGCTCTCCGGTAGTTGAGCAGGTCCAGGAGATTAAGGTTTTCCAGATTGATTATCTTGACCCCGGCCAGATTGCGGCCGGAATATTTTACTTTATCATCCTTGGCGTCATTGAGTATCAAAATATCGCGCCGCGTGTCATTTAAAACTTTATTTTCAAAAGCCGTGAGCATGGCGTTAAAGGCCTTAGTCTTGTACTGGCTGAAGTCGAGCTTGTCCAGAACAAGCAGGCTGTCTCCGGATACTTTGTCGGACAGAGCCATGCAAATGGCTTTCTGCTTCATCTTCTGATTGATTTTCTGCTTGAAATTGCGGTCTTTGGTCGGGCCGAAGATGATGCCTCCGCCCCTCCAAAGAGGCGAACGGCTGGAGCCGACGCGGGCCCGGCCAGTGCCTTTCTGTTTCCAGGGCTTCTTGCCGCCGCCGCTCACTTCCGAGCGGTCCTTGGTATTGGCTAGAACCTGACGGGCATTATTCGCCTGAGCGACCGCCGCCTGGTGGATTAATTCCGGCTTGACCGCGACGCCGAAGACCGAGGCCTCGAGCTTGATCTCTTTGACCGCTTCAGCGGATTGGTTATATACCTTGAGGTTTAACGACATATGTCTTGCTTGCTTAATTTAGGCTTGCGGCTTCTCTTCCTGAGCCTTGTCCTCAACCGGCGCTTCTGCCGGAGTTTCAGGCGCAGCCTCCGCTTCCGGAGCCTTCTCTTCTATCGGCGCTTCTTCGGCCGTTTCCAACGGCTTGGCTTCCGGCTTCAAATTCACTTTGAGCTCGCCCTGGCCCTTGATCATCACCAGACTGTTGAGAGCTCCGGGCAGAGCGCCTTTTATCATCAAAATATTATTAGCCTCATCTACGGCCGCGACTTCCAAATTAGAAACAGTCACCCTGACCCCGCCCATGCGTCCGGCCATGCGAGTGCCTTTAAATACCCGAGCCGGACCCTTGGGGCCGATGGAACCAGGCATTCTTTCTTGATCTTTGTTGCCATGCGTTTTCCTAAAGCCATGGAAACCGTGGCGCTTGACCACGCCCTGGAAACCCTTGCCCTTGGAAGTGCCGATGGCGTCAACCTTGTCGGATACGGCAAAGGTGCCGACGCTAATGACATCGCCGGGCTGGAAATCTCCGTCACTATCCAATCTGAGTTCGCGGACATGGCTGGGGCTGAGAGACAGCTTCTTATATTGTTCCCGCTGGGGCTTTTTCAGATTCTTCTCCTGGCGGGAGCCATAGGCGAGCTGGAGGGCGCTATAGCCGTCTCTGGCCTTGGTCTTGACCTGAGTAACGGTACAAGGCCCAGCCTGAACCGGAGTGACGGCCATCACCTTGTCTTCCACCCAGATCTGGGTCATGGCTAATTTTCTGCCCATGATGAATTTCATATTGTTTGCTCCAAAATATAAACAAAAGCTGGCCTGGGCCAGCCGTGAAAACAAGCAAAAAGATGAACCTTTCTGTTCCTCCCTTCTGATTGTATTTTCTCGGCTTGGCTTACCTCCAAATTTTAGCTAATTCCGGCCTAAACACTTTCTTTTTTTCCAGAGTTATCTAGACAGGTAACGAGCTAACTAGCTTGATTTTTTATGCTACTACATTTTTATCTCCACGTCAACCCCGGCTGGCAGGCTTAGATTGGTCAGGTCTTCGATGGTCTTGGCCGTGGGATCGATAATGTCGATAATCCGCTTGTGGACGCGCATCTCATACTGATCCCTGGCATCCTTGTGGACGAAAGTGGAACGATTAACAGTATATTTGCGCTTCTCCGTCGGCAAAGGCACCGGCCCGAAAAACTGGGCGTCAGAACGCTCTATGGTCTCGACGATGGTCTTGGTCGACTGGTCGATTATCTTATGATCAAAGGCCTTGATCTTGATTCTGATCCGCTGCTTGAAGTCCTTGTCTTCTTTCTTGGTTTCCGACATAGTGGAGAAAATCTTAATTAATTCTGCCTATTAAACAGGCACTACAAACCCGCCCTGAGGCCAGAGCGGGTCTAAGTGGCTATTTCAATATCTTGGTTACCACGCCGGCGCCGACAGTGCGGCCGCCTTCGCGGATGGCAAATCTCATCTTGTCTTCCAAAGCGATGGGGGCGATGAGCTTGATATCCAGATTGACGGTGTCACCGGGCATAACCATCTCCGTGCCGCTGGGCAGGGTGATGTCGCCGGTCACATCGGTCGTCCGGATATAGAACTGGGGCTTGTAGCCGTTGAAGAACGGCTTATGGCGCCCGCCTTCATCCTTGGACAAGACATAGACTTCGGCGCTGAACTCGGTGTGGGGGGTGATGGAACCCGGCTTGCACAGGACCTGGCCGCGCTCGACCTCGTTCTTCTTGGTGCCGCGCAGCAGAATGCCGGCGTTATCTCCAGCCTGGCCCTGATCTAGGGACTTGTTGAACATTTCCACGCCGGTAACGGTGGTCTTTTTGGTATCCATCAAACCGACGATTTCCACTTCTTCGCCGACCTTGACAATACCTCTATCAATGCGGCCGGTCACGACGGTACCGCGGCCTTCAATGGAGAAAATGTCTTCAATCGGCATCAGGAAAGGATGGTCGATATCGCGGACCGGATCCGGGATGTATTCATCAAGCGACTTCATCAATTCAAGAATCGGCTCGGCATCAGGGCCGGTCGGATTCTCCAGGGCCTTTAAGGCGCTGCCGCGAATAATCGGGGTCTTGTCGCCGGGGAATTCATACTTCTTGAGCAGGTCGCGGACTTCTTCCTCGACCAGGTCGATGAGTTCCTTGTCCTCAACCATATCGCACTTGTTCAGGAAAACGATGATATAGGGGACGCCGACCTGGCGGGCGAGCAAAATGTGCTCGCGGGTCTGGGGCATGGGGCCGTCAGTAGCGGAAACGACCAGAATAGAACCGTCCATCTGGGCGGCGCCGGTGATCATGTTCTTGACGTAGTCGGCGTGGCCGGGACAGTCAACGTGGGCATAGTGGCGCTTTTCGGATTCGTATTCGACGTGCGCGGTGGCAATGGTAATGCCGCGCTCCTTCTCTTCCGGAGCGGCATCAATTTCGCCGACGCCCTTCTTGGAAGCCTTCATGCCCTTGGCATTGAAGACGGCCAGCATCGCGGCGGTCAGGGTGGTCTTCCCATGGTCAACGTGGCCGATAGTACCGACGTTAACATGGGGCTTGTTGCGTTCAAATTTATCTGCCATGTTTTTGTTGTACGGCCCCCGTTAGACACGGGGTTTCTTTCCTTTAAGGAAACCAGCCGAACTTAATTAATTATTATTAAAATTATTTTTTATTCCTCCACTCCCAGGGCCTTGTCCTTAATCTGCGGCGGAATGCTCCAGCTCTTGGAAACCTTATCCTCTTCCGAAAGCGAAGACACCTTCCCCTGATTTTTCCAGAGGGAGATTTCGCGATTTATTCTATCAGTTAAATCTTCATCTGTCAAATCATTCCCCTCTTCATCCAAAGATATGGTTTCTGGCTCTCCGGATGGGGCCGCGGCTGGGGCCGCGGTTGGGGCCGGGGCTGGCGCCACCGGGGCTTTTTTCTCTCCTGGCAAAGCCAAGCCGGCATAATTATCCAGGCTCATCAGGACATAGCTTTCATCAGGATTAGAGCCGTCGTAGATGACGACCCGATCGCCGGTCCGCTTGACCAGGCTTAGGATCTTTTTTAGAGGCTCAGGGAACATATGTTTATTTGCCCTGCTTCTCCTTGATGGCCTCAAGGATGTTGCGAGGCACTTCGTTATAATGCGAAAACTCCATGACATAATTAGCCCGGCCCTGGCTCATGGAACGAAGGCTGGTGGAATAGCCGAACATCTCGGCCAGAGGCACCTTGGCCCGGACCACCTTAATGTTGGCCCGGTCACTCATCTCTTCAATCTGGCCGCGCTTGGCATTCAAATCGCCGATGATGTTGCCCATGTATTCCTCGGGCGTAGTCACTTCCACCTTCATTACCGGCTCCATCAGGACAGGACCGGCTTTCTGACAAGCTTCCTTGAAGGCAAAAATAGCCGCCATCTTAAAGGCGATTTCCGAAGAGTCGACTTCATGGTATGAGCCATAGAAGACGGCGGTCTTGATATCGACCACGGGGTACCCGGCCAGAACGCCGGAAAGCGAAGCTTCCTTAACGCCCTTTTCAATCGCCGGAATGAATTCGCGCGGGATGATACCGCCTTTGATTTCATCGACGAATTCCGAGCCATGGCCAGGCTCGAGAGGTTCGACCCGCAATGAACAGTGGCCGTATTGGCCGCGGCCGCCGGATTGCTTGGCATACTTGTGCTCGGCCTCGGCTGTCTTGGTAATGGCTTCGCGGTACGAAACCTGGGGCTGGCCGACATTGGCTTCGACCCCGAATTCCCGCTTCATGCGGTCAACGATGATTTCCAAATGCAATTCGCCCATGCCGGAGATGAGCACCTGATTAGTTTCTTCGTCAGTCTCGACGCGGAAAGTCGGATCTTCCTCGGCCAGGCGCTGAAGGGCGACGCCCATCTTCTCCTGATCAGCCTTGGTCTTGGGCTCAACTGCAATCTTGATAACCGGTTCCGGGAAAGTGATGGCCTCTAGAAGCACCGGCTTATCCTCGGCGCAAAGGGTGTTGCCGGTAGTGGTGTTTTTGAGGCCAATAACGGCGGCGATATCGCCGGCATATATTTCCTTAATCTCCTCGCGATGATTGGCGTGCATCCGGACCAGGCGGCCGATGCGCTCCTTATTGCCGGTGGTGGAATTAACGATATATGAGCCGGCGCTTAGGACGCCCTGATAAACGCGGACAAAGCAAAGCTTGCCGACGAAGGGGTCGGTGGCAATCTTAAAGGCCAGACCGACAAAAGGCGCGTCGTCTTTAGCTTCAACCATCATCTTCTTTTCAGAATCATTGACCTCGCTAGCCTCTACCGGCGGAATATCCAAAGGCGAAGGCAAATAGTCAACCACGGCATCAAGTACCAGCTGGACGCCGATGTTCTGCAAAGCGGTGCCGCATAAAACCGGATAAAGATTGTTGGCGATGACTCCTTTCCTGATTGCGGCTTTGAGTTCGACCAGGCTGATTTCCTGACCGGACAGATATTTTTCCATGGTCGACTCATCGCATTCTACGGCCTTCTCCACCAGTTCGTTATAATATTCATCAACCTTGGCCTTCAGGTCTTCGGGAATGGCGATTTCCTCCACATTCACTCCGAAGTTGCCGCTGAAGGAATAGGCTTTCTTTTCTAATAAATCGATGACGCCGGACAGATTATTCTCGGCGCCAATCGGCAACTGCAAGGCAACGGCCTTGGAGTTCAGGCGGGTGCGGATGGAATTGAGGCTCATGTAGAAGTCGGCTCCCATCTTGTCCATCTTGTTGACGAAACAAAGGCGCGGCACCTGGTACTTATCAGCCTGGCGCCAGACTGTTTCCGATTGGGGTTCGACGCCGGCCTGGCCGTCAAAGACAGCCACGGCGCCGTCGAGCACGCGCAAGGAGCGCTCCACCTCGACGGTAAAATCAACGTGCCCCGGAGTATCAATGATATTGATCTTCTTATTCTTCCAAAAGCAAGTCGTAGCCGCGGAAGTGATAGTTATGCCTCTTTCTTTCTCTTGTTCCATCCAATCCATTTCCGCCGCGCCTTCATGGACTTCACCAATTTTGTGCTTCTTGCCGGTATAAAAAAGGACCCGTTCGGTGAAAGTCGTCTTGCCTGCATCGATGTGGGCCATGATGCCGATGTTCCGGATATTATCTAGCGAATAGTCTCGCGCCATATATTATTTTGAAAATAAAATGATTACCGGGAGAAATGGGCGAAAGCCTTGTTGGCTTCAGCCATCTTATGAACGGCTTCGCGCTTCTTGACCGCGTTACCCTCGCCGTTTGAGGCGTCTAATATCTCTATGGCCAGCTTCTCGGCCGTGGAACGGCCCTTGCGCTCATTGGCCGCTTTAATCATCCAATTGCAGGCCAGGAAATAGCGGCGCTCGCCGCGTACCTGGAAAGGCACTTGATAGTTGGCTCCGCCGACGCGCTTGCCGCGGACTTCTACCAGCGGCGAGACCTTCTTGATCGCCTTGTTGAAGATATGGCGCGGATCCTGCTTGGTCTTGTCCTTTAAGATTTCAAAGGCACCGTAGACCAAACGCTCGGCTACGCTCTTCTTGCCGCGTTCCATCACATAGTTGATGAACTTGGCGATATTGATGTCATTGTATTTAGGATCGCCTTCGATTTCCCTTTTCGGGGCCGGTTTGCCTCTCATATTTTTATAGCTTAGCTCTTAGGTTTCTTGGCGCCATAACAGCTGCGCCCCTGACGACGGGCTTCGACACCGGAAGCGTCAAAGACGCCGCGCACTACTTTATATCGGACGCCAGGCAAA
Source organism: uncultured Gammaproteobacteria bacterium (assembly GCA_964431625.1). Lineage (GTDB taxonomy): Bacteria > Patescibacteriota > Patescibacteriia > Patescibacteriales > UBA12465 > UBA12465. The sequence goes on from CAYSJT010000018.1 coordinate 9,319, forward strand.
TCTTTAGTCTTGCCGCCTTTGACTAGGACGATGGAGTGCTCCTGCAAGTTATGGCCCATGCCGGGGATATAGGCAGTCACTTCCATGCCGTTTGACAATTTCACCCTGGCAATTTTGCGCAAGGCGGAATTAGGCTTCTTGGGAGTGGTCGTGGTCACCTTCAAGCAGACGCCCTGCTTGAAAGGAGCGCCCTTGTCAGTTTCTTTCCGTTTGCGGTGCAAGGAGTCAAGGCTGACATGCAGAGCCAAGGATTTCTTCTTAGTCGCTGTCTTGACCCGACCGCGGCGGACTAGCTGATTGATAGTAGGCATACTAAAATCTAGGTTCTTTAAATATTAAAACAATCCTGAATCCTCAGGATAGCTTGCTTATCGCCTAATCAATTTATCAAAATAAAAAAAATAAGTCAAGGATGAACTGGCCTTCCTTTTCAGCTAAGTTTAATCAATTTCCGACGATAATCCGGAACAGGAAGGAAACCGCGGGCCAGATCAGGCTGCCGGCCAGCATCACCAGGAGTATGAGGAAAATTAGGCCGAAGCGCTCATAGGCAAGATAGCGGAAACGGGCGGCCGGCGGCAGGAAAGTGGCCAAAATCTTAGAGCCGTCCAGCGGCGGCACCGGAATCAGGTTAAAAACGGCTAAAATCAAATTAATGTAGACAATAATACCCAGAAAAGTCCCGGTCGTGGCACTTAGCGGCATGAATCTAAGAGTAAGGCCGAAAAATACGGCCAAAGCCAGGTTGCTCAAAGGCCCGGCCAGGGCGACTTTAGCATCGCCATATTTCCTGTCCCGTAGATTATTTGGATTATAGGGCACGGGTTTGGCCCAGCCAAAAATGAAGGGGGTGTTGGCGATAATCATCATCAGCGGCAGAAAGAAAGAGCCGAACCACTCCAAATGGGCCAGCGGGTTCAAGGTCAGGCGTCCGGCGTCTTTGGCCGTATTGTCCCCCAGACGCCAAGCCGCCCAGCCATGCATGTATTCATGGACTACGGCGGAAAAAATAAGAATAATGATTTGGAATAGCTGTATCATATCCGCCTATTCTATCACATCTTGATTATTTTTGGAAAGGCTGTTAGAATAAGACCATTAAAACAGCAATCAACCAAATATGGCGAAAAAATGCGATCTCTGCGGCCGCGGCGCTACCAAAGGCGCCAGCCGCTCCCATTCTAAGATAAAGACTCTGCGCCGCCAAGGCATCAATCTCCAGAGCAAGGTGGTAGACGGAAACAAGTCTAAAGTCTGCACCTCCTGCCTCAGGACCATGGCTAAGCCGAAGAAGGCAGCCAAGGGCACCAAGAAAGCGGCAAAGAAATAAAATCAATATTTCAAGACTATAAGAAAGCAGGCTAAAAGCCTGTTTTCTTGTGCCTAAAATAAAAAAGACCGCCCTTCCGAAGAAAGGCGGTAATTTCTTTATTTATCCAGGCGCTTATTGCGCCAGGAAAGCAAATCCGGATGATCCCTTCCACTTGCACCCGCTAAATGCTGGCGCCCAACCAAGAAAGTCTTTCCCAGCTACAAGGAGAAGGTCCTCATCGCTGTAATTGGCCGGAACGGGCTCAGACATGATTGAAATGAAGTTGACCCCCATCTCTTTCATATCTTTTTTAGAGACATAGAAACTAATAAGGCAAGCAGCCTCAAGTGTCGGCTTATGTGCTCCATACCCCCTAGCTTTCTCCCTGATATGGGTGTCTGTACGATACGGGCTGGCGATCTTGTCGCCCTTAACCACCAAGAACACTAAAGTGTCCTTTGTGGGGACAAAGTATTCGGAGCGTAGTACTGATACTACCTCCTGATTTACGCGCTTGCCCTGAGACTGAAGCCGGTATATCCAGTCTTCGCCGGATGCGCTGTCTGAAACCAGCGTAAAGCGGATGTAATATCCCTCATCTGTCCAGTGGAGTTTGTCCGACTTGATCCAGCCATTGCTGGTCCAGTTAACGTAACTGGTTTCGGTCTGGCTTAACGCCGGGGTAGAGGCCG
>CAYSJT010000019.1:0-11164 GCA_964431625.1 uncultured Gammaproteobacteria bacterium
GGGTTGGCGTTTGGGAAATAAATGTTAAGCAGATAAAAATCTGGCAGGACTATGGTCTGGACACGGCCTTCGTCATCAAACTCTTTTATCCCGAAGCCCGCTTTGACCTCAGCTCTGGGGAATAGGCCATCGCGCACTAAGATGGCCGTGCCGCTATAGCCCGGGCGCTTGGCACTGTGCCAATACTCTCGATAGCCTTTAAAGTCAAAATCTATTAAAGCCCTGGCCTGGTCGGAAATCTTCGTCTCCTGGAGGCAGATAATATCGGCTTTTTCCTGCCCGAGAAAGTCCTTAAAACCCTTACTGACAGCCGCCCTTATTCCATTGACGTTCCAAGAGATTAATTTCATATTTTATGATATAATAAAAGTATAATTTAAAGTGAAGGTTTTTTCAATTTACCTATGAGCCTGGAAGAGAGGATAAAATATGCGGAGATGAAGGCTCGCCACGCCAAACGGCTCCGGCCTTGGTATAAGAAATGGTGGGGGGCCTCCCTGATCATCTTGTTGGCTGTTGTTCTAATCATCTTAATCATCTCCAGCCTATACGTGGCGGAAAGAGTCAAGCAAATAAGACAGGAGGGCGACCAAGCCTATATTGCCAAACAGCGCCAGATATACTCCGATGCTTTAAACGGGCCGGGAAATAATCATTATCTCGGCGGCGCAAACGCGGAAGTCATAGTGATAGAGTTCGCCGACTTTGCCTGTCCTTTCTGCCAGGAGGCGGCCCCGGAAATCAAGCAAGCCGCTGAAAAATATGGCAACCGAATAAAGATAATCTTCCGCGACTATCCCCTCCATGACAGCTCTATCACTCTGGCTCTGGCCGGTCGCTGTGCCGGCGAACAGGGCAAATTCTGGCCAATGCACGATCTCCTGTTCCAAAACCAGGCTGTCCTGAGTTCGGCCGGCGATAACTTAAGCGCTGCGCTGATGCAATTGGCCCAATCGCTGGGATTAAACACTGACAATTTTACCGCCTGCCTGGATAATCAAAAATATTTAGACCAGATCAAGCGGGATTTCGATGATGCTGAGATCCTGGGCATAGAAGGAACCCCGACCTGGTTTGTCAACAACTACCAGATAACCGGCGCCATGCCGGAGGGCCGTTTCCTGGAAATGCTAGACGGTCTTCTAGAAACAAACTAATGGAAGAAATAAGGATACATGGCCGCGGCGGCCAGGGAGTAGTCACGGCCGCGGAAATAATCGCTATCGCCGCTTTCCGGGAAGGCTTCGAAGCCCAGGCCTTCCCTAATTTCGGCGTGGAAAGGACCGGCGCGCCGATTGAATCTTTCGCTCGCCTAGACCGCCGGCCGATCATCACTCGGGAACAAATATACCGGCCAACAATAATTATCATCCAGGACAGCACTTTGATAGGCGAAGCTGACGTGTTCCAGGGAGCAAAAGCCGATACCCTGATAATCATCAACGCGGCTTCAAACCGCTGGCCAAAGCTAAGCCAGCAATTTTCCCGCCTGATATTTGTTCCGGCCACGGAAATTGCTTTAAAGATAATCGGCAAAAACCTAGTCAATACGGTTATCTTGGGCGCCTTGGCCAAAAGCGGCCTATTATCCCTAGCTTCGCTACAAGCGGCTGTCCGGGAAAAATTTGCCGACAAGGGCAAAGAAATAGTGGAGAAAAATATCAAAGCCATTAAAACTGCCTATGAAAGCTAAACCGAAGACAAGCATTGCGCCTAAAAGCAGCCTGAAAAACAAAACCGGGGCTTGGCGGACCAGCAAGCCGGTGACTGATTATAATGTCTGCATCGGCTGCAGCTTGTGTGCCAAGCTCTGCCCGGAAGGCTGTATCGCCATGAAGGAAATAAAGGGCAAATTAAAGCCGGTGACCGATTACCGCTATTGCAAGGGTTGCGGCCTATGCGCAGCTGAGTGCCCGGTCAAGGCGATAAAAATGGTCAAAGACTATTAATATGGAGAATAAGCGGCAAATGCTGGAGGGTTCGCGAGCGATTTCCCTGACTGTGGCCAACATCGGGCCGCAGGTCGTCTCCGCCTATCCCATCACTCCCCAGACTCATATCGTCGAGGACTTAGCCAAGCTCAAATCGAAGGGCAGGGCCGGTTTTGCCTATCTCCGGGCTGAGAGCGAATTCGCCGCCGCCTCCATTGTCCTGGGCGCCAGCGCCGCCGGCTTGCGCGCCTATAGCGCTACCAGCTCCCAGGGATTATTGCTTATGGCCGAAGTTCTCTTTAATATATCCGGCCTGCGCCTGCCCTTGGTTATGACCTGCGCCAACCGGGCCGTCTCAGCGCCGATAAACATCTGGAACGACCACAGCGACGCCATGGCTGTCCGCGACAGCGGCTGGATCCAGCTATTTGCCAGCGACAACCAGGAAGCCGTTTATTTCCATATCCTCGCTTATAAAATCGCCGAGAAATTGCGCTTACCGGTCCTGGTCAATGTCGACGGCTTCATCCTCACCCACGCTTATTCCCCTGTCAATATTCCAAGCCGCGCTCAAATCGCCAAATATCTCCCCCCCTATCGCCCGAAACCCGACGAATACCTCAACCCCGCCCGACCCCGTACCTTCGGCGGCTTCTTCTCCCCCGACTATTACATGGAAACGCGCGAACAGCTCCATGATGATCTCAACAAAGCGGCGGGAGAAATTAGTAAAGAGTATTTGAAACTGGGTCGCCATTTCAAATTCGCCCCCCAAGGCAATGGCCTGCTTGAATATGTTGGCCCCAAGCGGCCCAAAACCATCTTGGTGGCCATGGGATCGGTCACCGGCACCATTGAAGCTTCCCTGCCCAGTGGCAGCCGGGTCGGATTGTTGAAAATAAAGGCCTTCCGCCCCTTCCCTCAGGAAGCAGTACGCTTAATTTTGTCCGGCGCCAAACGGGTGGCGGTGATTGAAAAGGCTGTCAGCCCAGGGCAATCCGGCCCTCTGTTTAGCGAGATTAAGGCGTCTCTGGGAAGAAAATCTCCGATAATTAATGATTATATCGTTGGCTTGGGCGGCCGGGATGTGACCTTAGAAATGCTCAGGAAGATAATTGAAGATAGCCGCGCCGGAGACGGAAAGCTGGAATTCATTGGAAAGATATGAATAAAAAATTAATAGCCATCATTGGAGGCTTGGGCGTGCTGTGGCTGACAGCCAGTGTTTTTTTGGCTGTTCCGGCCGCTGCCGACACCGAAGACCTAAAAACGCCGATAAATTTCATGCCGCAGATAAAGATGCCTGGGATAGACTACGCTCAGGATGGCAGCACTCCGGTCGGCCAATATGATGAAGAGACCGGAAACATGAACAGCACCCTGCTGGCCCGATACATCCAGGGATTCTATAACTATGCCTTGATGATCGCCGGCATCTTGGCGGCCATTGTCCTAATGGGCGGCGGCCTTCTTTGGCTGGCCTCAGGCGGCGATTCCGGCCGCATATCCCTAGCCAAGGAGCTGATAACTGGAAGCCTGGTCGGCCTGATAATCCTCTTCTCTGCTTGGATAATACTCAATACTATCAACCCTGACCTCCTTAAGCTCCGCCCTATTACCACCCAGGTCATTAAACAGCTGCATTACGGCTGTTGCGAGCATTCAGGCGGCGCCTCTTCCGTTACCAAAGAAGAATGTGAAAAGGGGCAGGGCAATTTCTATACAAACACCGTAGACACTGTATATATGGTCGGGGAAACTAAATGTGTGCCAATAGATATAAGATGCAACATCAAAAAAGACTGTGACGGCAATGTTGTCCTATGCTTCGATTCAGAAACAAAAATGACTAAGAAAGAAAATTGCGGCGGCTTCTTCGGCAACGACATGCGCCTGCTCTATGAGCAGAAGGGCGGCCGCTGTCTCTCTCATCAGGAATGCGCCGGCAAAATGGCCAATTGCCTCAATGTCGAGGACGGGGACAAATGCGAAAGGAGCGAAAGCGGCAAAAAAGTCGACGGCCATTGCTATATGTCCATGTGCTATGTCGGCCAAGGCCAAGCCTTAGAGCCATGCGGCGACGAGCCCGGCTCATACTGCTCCACAATATCCTGTAGCAAGATTGGACAAACCGGAGAAAAATACTATTCCGATACCAGGGGCGGGCGAGAATGCCTCGCCGGCCTTTTCTGCTGCTATAAGGACACTGGGGAATAAGCTTAATAAAATGGCTAAAAGAATCCAAAAAGCAAAAGATTGCTTCCTCTGCCCCGGGCACAATGCTTGTTCCGGCTGCGGCCAGCTTTCGGCTGTCCAAGCGGCCATGCGAGGATTGACCCGCGACACCATCCTGGTAAGCGCCACCGGCTGTTTGGAGGTAACGACAACCGCCTTCCCTCAAAGCGCCTGGGGCCTGCCCTGGATACACTCGCTGTTTGAAAATGCGGCCGCGGTCGCTTCCGGCATCCGAGCCGCCTTGGAACAAAAAAAAGATAAGAAGACAAAAATCGTGGTCCAGGCCGGAGACGGCGGCACCTTTGATATTGGCTTCGGGCTGATCAGCGGAATGTGGGAAAGAGGCGATGAGGTCGTCTACATCTGCTATGACACCGAGGCCTATTCCAACACCGGCATCCAAGCTTCGGGCTCCACTCCCTATGGCGCTTCGACCACGACTACTCCAACAGGCTCCAGCCAGAGAAAAAAAGATATGCTTTCCCTGGCCCTGGCTCATGGCCTCAATTATGTCGCTCAATCGGCCGCCGGCTTCCCTGATGATATCACCAATAAAGTTAAGCGGGCTCTGGCCACCAAGGGGCCGAGCTACATCCAGATACTCTCTCCTTGTATTCCCGGCTGGGGCATAAACTATGACCAGGCTGGAATAATGGGCAAGCTGGCCGTAGCTACCGGGCTCTTCCCCTTGCTGGAATATAACAATGGGCAGTTAAGCGCTTCGAGCATAGGGGCTAATTTCAAAGCCAAGCCGGTCAAGGCATATCTGTCGCAACAAAATCGTTTCCGGCACCTATCCAAGCAAGATATTCTTCTAATCCAAAAATCGGCCGAAGAAAATATCAAAAAATACCGGCTTTAAAAATATGAAAAAAATCAGCCTGATCATCTTCATCTATCTAATCAGCTTATTGGCTCTGCCCCTAGCCGCTCAAGCTAAGACTTGTTCTTGGAATATGAGCTTCTCGATGTCTGGAGATTTTATATACAATTACACCTGCAGCGACTACAAATTATACGATGCCTTTGACTCCGATTGCCAGGAAGAAAAGCCGAACTCCTCCTTCATCTGCTGCTGCAATGAGAAAGGCATGGATATATCGCAACCAGTCTCTCAGGTAAAAGAGTCAAAATTTAAAGCGCCCGATCTTCAAATTCCAATCGATACGGTCGACCTAAGCGACGTCGTCTGCCAAGTTGATGAAAACGGAGACCGCAGCTGTTCCATCCCCTGGATCGGCCAATACATTTCCGGCATCTACCAATATGCTATCAGTATCGCCGGCATCTTGGCCGCCGTTGTTCTCATGGCCGGCGGCGTCCTCTGGCTGGTTTCCGGCGGCGATTCCGGAAGGATAAGCAAAGCCAAAGAAATGATCATCGGCAGTGTCAGCGGCTTAGTTATCCTTATGGCTTCCTATATCATCCTCTACCAAATCAATCCAAACCTGGTAAGATTCGGGGGGATTTCGGTCGGCGAAATGGGTACGAGTGCTGTTGATACCGAGCCGGCCTCTGATTACGGCAACCCTGAAAGCACTACTGATTGCAACAACTGCATTGAGATTACTCAGGTCCCCTGCAAAGACGGGAGGTTGGCCACGGTCACCATAGTCGAAAAACTTAATGCCGCTTATGCCGCTTCTCCCCCGGAACTAGGCTGGCGCGTAACTGAAGCTTGGCCTCCAACTGACGAGCATAAAAGTAAATGCCATTACAACGGCAATTGTGTTGATGTCGCCATATATCCCCAAGATACAGCCAATTGCACCCGAGTGCACCAATTGATAAGCATTCTCAAAGCCGCCGGCCTGCAAGTGTTGAACGAATACACCGGTTGCGCTGGAGTATATACGCCACACTCCACCGCCGGCCATCTCCATGTCCAATAAAACCATGAAATTAGGGATCTTCTATAAAATATTTGTCGTTACCTGCCTCGGCCTGGCTAGCTCCTGGCCGATTTCGGCTCTGGCCGGGGCCTGCGCTTGGCAGGATAGCTATATCTGGACTTCCGACATGGTTAATATGACTTGTGCGGATTACGAACAATCAGACGCCCCGGAATCGAGCTGTCCTCCAAACAAGCCCAAAGCCACTTCTCTCTGCTGCTGCGATGCTGAGCCCGAAGAAGAACTGGGCCCGGTAACCGTTTTTGAAACGCCGAAGTTCCAAGTGGAAATCCCGACCGTCAAGCTCAGCCAGGTAAGCTGCGTGACCGACGAGACCGGCGCCTATACCTGCTCCATCCCCTGGCTGGGAGAATATATTTCTGGCATCTATAATTACGCCCTGAGCATTGCCGGCATCTTGGCGGCTATTGTCCTTATGGCCGGCGGCGTCCTCTGGCTGGTCTCCGGCGGCGACGCCTCTCGCATTACGCAGGCCAAAGAGCTTATTGTTGGCAGCGTCAGCGGCCTGATTATCCTCATGGCTTCCTATGTCATCCTCTACCAGGTCAACCCTGACATGGTCAAATTCAACCCGATAAGCTTGAGCCTGGTCAAGGGCCGGATAGTCAAGCTGGCCGAAGGAAGATATGGCAGCGAAGCCCAAAGCTACCAGCAATCAACTTGTGCCACGGACACAGAATTAAAAAATGGCGTAGAATTCTACGCCACCGGATACTACAAGCCGGCTTGGGAGAACACGGCTGACTTCTTCTGCGTTGTCGCCATGCAGTGCAGCTGTCCCAACGGTCCTGACAAAAGCAAGAATTGCGACCATCTCTACGGCAAGACCTACCCAGGCTATCGCCCTTGCCTGCCCTTTACCGAATCAACCCCCTATTGCAACGCCATGGCCAGCGGCGGCGAACCGCAGATAGGCGATATTGCCGGGCCGAATTGCGCTAATCTCCCCTTCGGCACCCAAGTCTGCTTCAAAGGCAAAACCTATACTATTAAAGACAGGGGCGGCGGCATCAAAGGCAAGCGCATCGATATCTGGAGCGGCTCCTCCCTGACCCAGGCTTATCGCAACACAGGCAACGGCATCCTGACTATCGGCCCCTGCCCCTAAGCCGCCCGATCCATGGCTTCGTTGGCCAAACGGTCGGCTGCCTGATTCCGTTCCCTGGGGATATGGGTATAGCTGACTTTACGGAAACCCAAAGACAAATTATGAACCGTTAAGAACAAAGGCGCCAAGTCTTTGTTCTTTACTTTATATTCCCGATTGAGCTGACGCACGGCCAGCTCGCTGTCCATAAAACACGAGACTTCGTCCGCTCCCAGTGCCTTGGCTTTTTCCAGGCCGGCAATGATTGCCTTATATTCCGCCTGATTATTAGTCGCCACGCCCAGATAGCGGGAAACTTCGGCTAGAAGCTTGCCCTGGCTGTCATATAAGGCGGCACCGATGCCAGCCGGGCCGGGATTGCCGCGGGCGCCGCCGTCGGTATAGAGGGAAATCTTCATATTTTTTCCTTATTATCAGCTAATCTAATATCCACTACTTTGAGCTGAGGCTCGCGCCGCCCGTTGAAGCCGTTAATCGATAGGGTATAGGCAAGGTCAATGAGATCGCCCGGGCGAATTGATTGATATCGGGAAGCGCCGCCGAAGGCCACGGCCCAGATAGTCCGGCCGCTGGAAGCTCCCAGGCGGAATTTAATATGCTGGTTCTCTCCGCCCATTACCATAATATCCAATACCGGGATGCCGAAGGCTGCCAAAACCGGCACAGGGTTGTTCTGCCCGAAGGGGCCGAGCTCATCAACCTTTTCTATCAGCCCCAAGCTTATCCCAGCCAAGGGAAGCTCCGCTTCCAGCTTGAGCTTGGGGGTCAGGGCCGTCTCATCTAATTTGGCAACGGCGATTTCTTCGAGCTGCTGGCGGAAGCCGTCCAGATTCTCCTGGCCAGACAAGGAAAAGCCGCAGGCCATGAAGTGCCCGCCATACTTATCCAGATGCCGGCTAGCTTCGCTAATCGCTTCTATTAGGTTAAAGCCGGGAATCGACCGGCCCGATCCCTTAAAAGAGCTCCCTCCCTCTTCGGCTACGCGGGCCACCACTAAAGTGGGGCGGTAATATTTCTCGGCAATTTTGCCCGCGACCAAGCCGATGACTCCTTCGTTCCAATGCTGATCCTGGCCGGCTAAGCCAAAAATCAAGGGCGGCAGGTTCTCTTTATCAACCTGGGCCTCTACTTCAGCGGTAATGGTTTCGGTGATTTCCTGGCGCTGGCGATTACTTTGATCTAGCGCCTGGGCCAGAAATTCAGCCTCCGGCTCATCCTTGGCGGTCAGAAGAGAAAAAGCGGTGTTAGCATGACCCAAGCGGCTGGCGGCATTAAGCCTGGGGCCGAGTTGCCAGCCAAGGTTCCAGGCTTCAATCAATTGGTTTTCTGGAAGCTTAGAGGCTTTAATGAGCTCGCTTAGGCCGAGGCGGCGGCGTTTGTTGATCACTTCTAGGCCAGCCCTGACCAGCAGGCGATTCTCTCCTAGGATATTGACCATGTCAGCCACCGTGCCTAGGGCGACTAAATCTAAGGCTCTTTCCAATAGAGCAGCCTTCTGGCTGTCTTCCAGCTTTGACCGGTCTATCAAGGCACTGGCCAGCTTGAAAGCCACGCCGACGCCGGCCAAATGCTTCCAGGGATATCCGTCTTCAGGATGGGAAGGATTAATAATCGGGCAATCCGGCCAATCGCTTCTATTTTCAGGGAAAACATGATGATCGGTCACTATCACATCCAAGCCCAGGCTCTTGGCATAGATTATTTCCTCGCGGTTACGAATACCGTTATCAACGGTGATGATGAGCTTACAGCCCCGCTGCGCCGCCTGGGCGACCGCCGGGCGGTTAAGGCCGTAGCCTTCGCTCACCCGGTCGGGCAGGTAGACTTCGACTGAAGCTCGAAGCGTCTTTAGAACCTCAAGCAAAACTACCGACGCGGTCACTCCGTCGGCGTCATAATCTCCATAAACAAAAATCAGATTTCCCGCCCGAATATGGCTGATAAGCATCTCTACGGCCCGCTCCATGCCCTTGAACAAAAATGGGTCATATAACTCCCGGCCGAAACGGCCGCCGATGACGCGCGTCTGACCGGAATTCAGTTCGCCGCTTAAAAAAGACCGGATGTCGTTTTCCGAATCAAGGCCCCGATTATGGAGGAGCTGGGCGATGACTGGGTCTAATTTTGAATCGGCGGCAGCTTCGATTTGCGGCGCCAATTGCCAAATCTTTCCAGGCATGGATTTAGAAGCCGAAGCCGACGGTCCAGATAAGCATAGAAGCAATTACCAGGACGGAAATAACAATCCAAAAAGATTTAATCGCTTGTTTTCTTTTCATATGGCTAACGTTTTAATATTTTAACAAAAGTATCGGGCGGGATTTCGACGCTGCCCTTGCCCGCGGCCATCATTTTTTTCTTGCCTTTCTTCTGCTTTTCCAACAGCTTGCGCTTACGGCTGACATCTCCGCCGTATAGCTTGGCCGTCACATCCTTGCGCAGGGCGGAAAGCTTCTCGGCGGCGATTACTTTGCCGCCGACAGCCGCCTGGATCTTGACGGCAAACATCTGTTTGGGCAAGTTGTCCTTGAGGATGTCGACCACTTCCCGGCCCTGGCGATAGGCCTCATCGCGATAGACTATGGCCGCCAGAGCTTCCACCGTCTCCTCAGCCACCAGGATATCCATCTTAACTACGTCGGCCGGACGATAATCCAGGTACTCATAATTAATCGAGGCATAGCCGGAAGACACGCTTTTTATCTTATCATAAAAATCGGTCAAGATGGCTGAAAGAGGAATCTCATAATGGAGAATCGCCCGGCTATCTTCGCCTTCAACCAATAAATACTGGGTGTTCTTATATACTCCCCGCTTCTCCTGGGCCAGCTTAATGATGTTGCCCATGTATTCCTTGGGGCTAATGATGTCCAGGCTCACCCAAGGCTCTTCTATCTGCTCTATCTGGTTCGGGTCAGGCAGGCGCTGGGGGGTGCGGATGATTGTTTCTTCCCCGTTGCTTTTAGTCACGCGATAGGCGACGCTGGGGATGGTCACTATTAAATCCAAATTATATTCCCGGCGCAAGCGCTCCTGAAAAACTTCTAAGTGGAGCAGGCCGAGGAAGCCGCAGCGAAAACCGAAGCCCAAGGCATCGGAACGCTCTGGTTCATAGGAAAGAGCGGCATCGTTTAGCTTGAGTTTTTCCATCGCTTCCCGGAGCTCCTTGAAGTCGCTGCCCTCCTTGGGAAAAATACCGGCAAAAACCATTGGCTTGACTTCCTTATATCCCGGCAAAGGTGCGACTGCGGCGCCGCTGTCGCCGCCAACGGTCAGAGTGTCGCCGACCCGACAGTCGGCAACCTCTTTAAAACCGGTGATGACATAGCCGATTTCGCCTTTGGTCAGGTCCGGCTTTGGACTGTAGCCGGGACGAAAAAGGCCGCATTCCAAAACCTCGCTGACTACTCCGGTGGCCAGCAGGCGTATCTTGTCTCCTCGGCGGATAGCGCCATCAAAAATTCGCAAATAAGCCACGACGCCGCGATAGGTGTCATATTTGGAATCGAAGATAAGGGCGCGGGGACGGTCGCCATCTTCGTTTTGGCGCGGCGGCTGGCCCCGGGAAATAACTTCGGTCAAAATTTCCGCCACTCCCTGCCCAGTCTTGCCTGAAGCGCAAAATATTTCGTCTTCACTGCAGCCAAGCAGCTTGATTATCTCCCGCTTGGTCTTGCCGACATCAGCCGCCGGCAAATCTATCTTGTTGACCACTGGAATAACGACTAAGTCCTGTTCTAAGGCTAGATACAGATTAGCCAGAGTCTGGGCCTGGATGCCTTGGGTGGCGTCGACCAGAAGAATGGCTGTTTCCACCGCAGCCAAAGAGCGCGAAACTTCATAGGAAAAATCCACATGACCGGGGGTATCGATCAAGTTAAGGCGATAGCCTTGGTAGTCCATGCTCACCGGCTGAAGCTTAATGGTAATACCCCTTTCCCTTTCGATATCCATACCGTCAAGGATCTGGTCCTTCA
>CAYSJT010000020.1:0-10853 GCA_964431625.1 uncultured Gammaproteobacteria bacterium
CTTTGGTGGCCGCGTCATCAGCGACCAAGGGATCAGCGACTTCGCCGATGCGGCCGGTGTTAACCAGGATGCTGTAGCTGCCGTTAGGGGCCACGTCCAAACTGGTTCTGGGACTAACAACATTGACACCCACATTTCCGACTGGCGTCATGGCCGCTTCAACGGGCGCCTGGGAAAAGGCCAGCGAGCCGGCGAGGACAAGGCAGAGAGATAGAAAAGTTTTTTTCATTATAAAAATTTTGTTAATAATACTTGAAAAGTTCTATTGGTCAAGGTAGTTTATAATAAATATTATTTTATGTCAAGACTATAATAAAGGCGGGGATTATATTATAATTTAATAATATGGATAATTCTCTTATCATTTTTTTATTATTTTTCCTTCTAGCCGGCCTGGCCGCGGTTATCGCTCTGCTTTTTCGGCGCAATCGAACGCCGGAGTTCGGCTCCCTGACCGAGAAACTCATCCAACAATCGGAGAAGCTTTCCCAGCTAGCCAGCCAGAACAGCGAGCTCAGGCAGGAGCTGGACCGCAAGCTGTCAGAAACCCATCGGGCCAGCCAAGAGCAGTTCGGCCAGACCTCCAAGATAGTCCGCGATATCACTTCCCAGTCAGCCAAGCTCATTGCCGATGTCACCGAGAAGCTGACCAAGCTGGACGAGACCAACCGGCAGGTGGTTAACTTTTCCGCCCAGCTTCAGAACCTGCAGGACATTCTCAAAAATCCCAAGCAGAGAGGAGTTCTGGGAGAATATTATTTGGAAGAGACCCTCAAGAATGTCTTGCCGCCAAATTCATATCAGACCCAATATAGTTTTGGCAAGGAAGGCAAAGACGGCCAGGAACTTATTGTTGATGCAGTTATTTTCGTCAAGGACAAGCTGATCCCGGTCGATGCCAAGTTTTCTCTGGAAAATTATGAGCGGATACTAAACGCTAAGGATCAGGAAACAAGAGAAAAGCATGAGCAGGAATTCAAGAAGGATCTCAAGAATCGGATAGACGAGACGGCCAAATACGTTTTGCCGGCCAAAAAGACCATGGACTTCGCCTTCATGTTCATCCCTTCCGAGGCCATCTATTATGACCTCTTGGTCAATAAGGTCGGCGCGGTCAAGGTCAATACCCGGGATTTAATAGAATACGCTTTTCGGGATAAGAAAGTAATCATTGTTTCCCCCACCTCTTTTCTCGCCTACCTTCAGACCGTCCTCCAGGGTCTCAAGGCGATGCAGATAGAAGAGAAGGCCAAGGAAATAAGGCTGAATATTGAAAAGCTCGGCCGGCACATGTCCAGCTATGACAGCTTTATGAAAAAACTCGGCATTTCCATGTCGACGGCTGTCGGACATTATAATAATGCTTACAGCGAATTCAAGAAGATGGACAAGGACGTGGTTAAGATAACGGGCGGTGACAGCGGCATCGAGCCGATGCAGCTTGAGCGGCCCAAGGAATAGGATGGGGGGGTATTTTTCTAATTTTTCTGAACGGAAAGAAGCGATTATTAGCTTAGTCGTTTTTTTCGATTTATTTGATTATCCTTTAACTGCCTATGAGATTTGGCAGCGGACCGGCCGGCGCTGGGCGCTAAGCGAAATTGACGCCTATTTAGCCAAAGATTTGGCGCTTGATTTAGATAATCATCTTGGTTTCTATTGCCTTCCCGGCCGGAAAGACATTATTGCTGTCCGCCAGCGCCGTTATAATTACTCCTTGTCTAAAGTGGCAAAGGCGCGGCGCTTTGCCCTGATTGCCCGCCTTCTTCCCTTTGTCCATTCAATCTCGGTGGCCAATTCTATCGGGGCTTATAATTTCCGCCTAGAAAGCGATATTGACCTTTTCGTGACCAGTTTTCCGAAGAGGATTTGGCTAGCCCGGCTTTTTCTGGCCGGCATAGCCAAACTGCTTAGTCTCAGGCCGACGCCAGAGAATAAGCGGGACAAGATTTGCTTGAGTTTCTATGCGGCCAGCAATTTCCATGGCTGGGAAGCCTTGAAGCTGGCCGGCGGCGACCCATATTTCGATTGCTGGCAGGCAGATCTTATCCCTATTTATAAGAAGCGTAAAAAACCAGCCGTTGCTCATATTTCTTGGCTTGATCGAGCCGAAGAAGCGGCTAAGGCCTGGCAGATGAAAATAATGGCTCCGGCTCTCAAGCAAGCAATGAACAATTCCGATGGCGTGGTTATAGGCGAGGGGGTTATTAAACTCTATCTGCGCGATCGCCGTCGGGAATTTTTAGATAAATTAATAATTAAAACAAATGCCCTACTTTCACAGGCTTAGCCGAATCTTTTTCTATATCTTTATTTTTCTGCTGCCCTGGCAGACCAAGCTTATTTTACGGCCGTCCGCTAGTAATTTTACTGAAATTAGCCTTTATTTGAGCCAATTTTTTCTTGTTTTAGCCTTGGCTCTAGCCAGTTTTACTAAGGCCGATGGACTTAAGTTTTTTTGGCGCTCTCCTCTGGCTTGGATATTGTCAGCCTGGTCAGCGTTGCTTATAATTTCTGCTTTTTGGGCGCCCGATGGCAACCTAGCTCTTTGGCGGGGGTTTGTTTTTATTTTGAGCCTGGGAATTTTTGCCTGGCTCAACCTGAAGCACAAGCTTGACTCAGTCCTTTTCCCGCTGCGCGACATGAAAGCCTTCTTCATCCTCTTGTCCAGCATTTTTTTGCAAGCGCTTCTCGGACTATATCAATTCCTCACGCAAAGCTCATTCGCCTGCAAATATTTCGGCCTAGCTTTCCATGATCCTTCTGCCCCCGGAACCTCGGTAGTGGAAACTGCGGCCGGCCGCTGGCTTCGCGCCTATGGCGGTCTGGATCACCCCAATATTCTCGGCGGTGTCTTGGCTTTGATGCTCCTGGCCGTAGCTTACATGTTAGCCAGAGAAAAGGTGGTCAAAAGGCGGGAAGAAGCCGCCCGCTCAGCTGCGCTTTTCATTTTTTACTTTGTCTCGCTCTTCGCTCTCTTCTTTACCTTTTCCCGCTCAGCCTGGCTGGCTTTTGCGCTTGGCCTTCTGATACTATTTATTTATTTATTGTTTGAAAAAGATCGTTTTGCCATAGGCCGCTTCCTGGTCCTGATCGGTTTTTCCATCTGCCTTTTATTCATTGCCGCCCGGCCCTATAGCGATCTGGTTTCCGTCCGCTTATCCGCCGCGAGCCGTTTGGAGCAGAAGTCTCTTTCTGAAAGGCAAGCCTATATCAAGGAGGCATCTGTTTTAATCAGCCGTTCTCCTGTCTGGGGCAGCGGCGCTGGCAATTACCTGCCATCTTTGGCTGGCCGCAGCCAGGCTGCCCAGCCGGTCCATAATGCTTGGCTGCTTTTAGCAGCTGAAAATGGAATATTAGCCTGCCTTCTCTTTTTGGCCACGTTGCTTTTGGTATTCAAAAAAAGCCGCTTGGCGGCTCTGCCGGCGGCTTGGTTAGCAGCTATATTGATTATAATGATGTTTGATCATTGGCTCCTGAGCCTGCCTTTCGGGCTTATGTTCCTCTTCCTTTTATTGGGCTTAATGTGATAGTGGCGCTGGAGGAACATTAAATCTTTTTCCAGATTTTTGAGGATTTTTTTGAAAACGGCGGCACTGGGCCCGCCGTTTTTGTCTATATCCTGCTCCAATAGGCTCAGAACAGTGGCGATGGTGCCGAAATAATCATCATTTTCAACATGGAAGCGAACGCTGTCTTCGTCCGCCACCCGCCAGAGGATGGGTTGGATTAGATATTTTTTGGGCATGGTTAAATTATACTGAGAAACTTTTGTCGGCCGATAATCAGATGGTCCAAGACTTCTATGCCCAGGATCTGTCCGGCTTCAATCAGCTTTTCCGTTATCTCTACGTCCGCCTTGGTGGCCTTGAGGACGCCGGAAGGATGATTGTGAGCGATAATGACGGCCGCGGCTGAATATTCCAAGGCCGGCCGGAAGACTTCGCGTGGCTGAACTAGGGAAGCAGTCAGGGTGCCGATGGAAATAACCTCGTCATGGATTAGTTGATAATGACTGTTGAGGTAGAGGCCGCGGAATTGTTCTTTATGCAGCTGTCCCATGTCCTTTAAGTGCTCAAAGGCCTGAGCAGCCGTCCGGATGGTGACCGATCCGCCCGGCTTCTTTTGATAGAAGCGGCGGCCCAGCTCGAAACAAGCGACTATCTGGCAGGCTTTGGCCAAAGGAATATTCAAATCTTTTTCTATCAATCTCGGATCTTTCTGGTAGGCAATGCCTTTTTCGCCATATTCCCGGAGCAGACGGCTAGCCATTGAGAAAACCTCTTCTCGCTTGGTGCCCACCCCCAAGACTACGGAGAGAAGCTCGGCGGCGCTAAGGGCGCCGGCTCCATTTTGGATTAGCTTTTCTCTGGGCTTTTCTTCATCCGGCAGGTCTTTGACTCTAGGGATTTTGTATGTCCGATTCAATTTGCCGTGGCTGACGACTATGTCCTGGGCTTTAATCTTGTATGGCATATGATTAACTTTTTTCTTCAAAAATTAGAAGCTCTCCCTGATTTGAATTATATCAAAGATGTGATAGATTTAAAACAGATTAATCGCCATAATATTAATATTGTATGAATACATACAAAAGGTATTTTCTGTCAAATAAGATTCCTCTCTATTTAGTGCCGGTCGAAGGCGCCAAGACCACGACCATTTTAATTATGGTAAAGACCGGCTCTCGCTACGAGACTCGGCAGACTAGCGGCTTGTCGCATTTTTTAGAGCACATGTTTTTCAAGGGCACCGAGGCGAGGCCGGACACTCTGGCCCTTTCCAGCGAGCTAGACGCCCTAGGCGGGGAATATAATGCCTTCACCTCCAAAGAATATACTGGTTATTGGATTAAGGTGGCCGAGGACAAAGTAGCGCCAGCCCTAGATATACTTTCTGACATGTTGCTTTATTCCAAGTTCGACGCCGAGGAGATGGCCAGGGAAAAGGGGGTAATCATCGAGGAGCTGAAGATGTACGAAGACAACCCCTTGATGCGGATAGAGGATGTGTTTGAAAGCGTCTTATACGGCGACAATCCGGCTGGCTGGGATACGATTGGCACCCGGGAGAACATTCAGTCCTTTTCTCGACAGCAGCTGATTAAATATTGGCGCTCCCAATACGGCAGCCGTAGCATTTATGCGGTTTTAGCAGGAGGGGTCAAGGAAAAAGACAGGCGCCTGGCGGCTAAGCGCTTGGAACTATTTAATATCAATCCCTGGCAAGCCCGTCCCCTGTCTATAAAGCCGCAAACGGCCCCGCGCATCCGAGCTGTTTGGAAGCAGGCCGACCAATTGACTATGTCTTTGGGCGCTAGGACCGTACCGCTGGGCCATAGGCTGGAACTTCCTTTAAAGCTGCTTTCCGTTGTTCTGGGAGGAGCCATGAGTTCGCGCCTCTTCATCCGTTTGCGGGAAAGGAGCGGCCTAGCTTATTATGTCCGGACCAACACCGAAACCTATCCCCATTCCGGCTATCTGACCACCCAGGCCGGGGTGCCCAAAGAAAAAGCGAAGGAAGCGGTCCGGATAATTTTAGAAGAATATAAGCGATTAGCGCAGGAAGCTATTAGCCGAGACGAATTATCCCGGGCCAAAGATTTGATCCGCGGCCGCCTGTTTATTCAGATGGAGGGGAGCGATAATCTGGCGACCTGGTACGGCCGCCAAGCAGTGACGCGTCCGCGCCTGATGACCCCGGGAGCGTGGCTTAAAGAGATAGACAGAGTCGGGGTTAAGGACATAATGGCCGCCGCTCTCCTGGCCTTTCAAGACAAGAATCTCAATTTAGCGCTTATCGGCCAGGTTAAAGCGGAGAGCTTCAAATCTTACCTAAGATTTTAAACCATGGCCGAAGATTTATTGAAGCAATTGAACGCTAAGCAGAGGGAGGCCGTTACCCAAACGGATGGCCCGGCTCTAATCGTGGCCGGCGCCGGCACCGGTAAGACGACTGTCTTGATTAGCCGCCTAGCTTATCTCATTACTGAGAAGAAGGTGCCCGGAGACGAGATTTTACTTCTGACTTTCACCGAGAAGGCGGCGGGCGAAATGGAAGAAAGGGCCGACAAGGCTTTGCCTTATGGCTATTTTGATCTTTGGATAAGCACTTTCCACGGCCTGGGGGAAAGGCTGTTGCGGGAACACGCCCTGGATATCGGCCTAAGCGCCAATTTTAAGTTGTTGACTGAAACTGAGCAGTGGGGGCTCATCAAAAAGAATCTGGATCAATTTGATTTGGATTATTACCGCCCCCTTGGCAGCCCGACCAAATTCATCTCCGAGCTGGTCAAGCATTTCTCCCGCCTCAAAGACGAGAATATTTCTCCGGCTGAATATCTGGCCTATGCCGAAGGGCTTGAAGATGACGCCGATAGCCGTTTAAACGGCGGGGCACCGGCGAAGAGAAAGGGCCGCATTAATAAAATATCCATTGAAGCCGGACCCGCCATCGAAGCCAGCCGAATTAAAGAGTTGGCCAACGCCTATCATACCTATAACCAGCTTTTGCTTGGCGGCGGCTATCTTGATTTCGGCGATTTGATAACATACAGCCTCAAGCTTTTCCGGGAGAGGCCGAACATCCTCAAACAATATCAGGAGAAATTCCGCTATATCATGGTTGATGAGTTTCAAGATACCAATTGGGCCCAATATGAATTGATCAAGCTCTTAGCCGAACCGAGCCGTCAGCTAATGGTAGTTGGCGATGATGACCAGGCGATATACAAGTTCCGGGGCGCCTCTTTATCCAATATTATGCAGTTTCAAGCCGATTACCCGGAGGCTAAGCATATCGTTTTGACCGAAAACTACCGTTCCCGCCAGGCGATATTGGACCGGGCTCATGATTTCATCAAACATAATAATCCTTATCGGTTGGAAGAGAAGCTATCTTTGGACAAGAGGCTCCTGGCTAAGGGCCGAATCAACAGCGAGCCGGAATCTGCAGACCCCGTATCATTCAGTTTTTTCTTCAGCGCCCGGGATGAGGTCGCCTTTGTTGCAGGGAAGATAAAGGCTCTTTATCAAGCCGCTAGGGAAAGAGGGGAAGAGATCGGCTGGCTGGACTTTGCCATTCTGGTCCGGGCCAATGACAGCGCCGAAGCTTTTGTCAAAGAATTGGGCCGCCAGAATATCCCCCGCCAGTTCATGTCCTGGCGCGGCCTCTATTACAAACCTCTAATTTTAGACATCCTCGCCTATTTCCGCCTTTTAGACAATTATCATGAATCCAGCGCCTTATTTCGGGTTTTGAACATGGCCGCTTTCCGCCTTGGTCAGGCAGAGATGGTGGAAATTAACCGGCTGGCGAGGAAGAAGGCCTGGTCAACCTTTGAAGCTTTGAAAAATGCCGCTTCCGTTTCCAGCCTAAGCCAGGAAAGCTTGGGAAGGATAAATAAATTGCTCAGTTTAATCGAAGGCCATTCCCAGCTGGTGGCCCGGGAAAAGCCGACTAAGATTTTTCTCCATTTCGCCTATGATTCCGGCTTGATTGCCGGCTTGGATCAGGATCGCGACTTGGAGTCATTTTCTTATCTCAATCAGTTCTATCAAAAATTGAAGCAGTTCGAGGATAAAGATCCGGATGCCCGGCTGGGCGATTTTTTGGAGGCGATGAATTTAGAGTTGGAAGCCGGGGAGACCGGATCGCTCAAGCTCGATTTTGCCGACCATGATACGGTTAAGATAATGACCGTTCATGGCGCCAAGGGCCTGGAATTTCGTTATGTTTTTCTGGTTAATTTGGTAGACAAGAAGTTCCCAACCATCACTCGGGGAGAGAAACTGCCCATTCCTGACCAGCTGGTCAAGGAAAAAGGAGAGCTCAGTCCGGACAGCCACCTGCAGGAAGAGCGCCGCCTCTTCTATGTCGCTGCCACCCGGGCCAAGGACGCCTTGTTTCTGAGCGGCGCCAAGGATTACGGCGGACAAAGAGCCAAGCAGCCTTCCCGCTTTATTTCCGAGATGGGGCTGAATGCAGACGGCGAAACAGCGGCGGATATGGCCGCCAGTGAATTTTTGGCGGCCGCGGCTGAATTGGCCAATCCAAGCCCTGCAGCCGAGCTAGCGGCCCTGCCCTTGCCGGAAAAATATTCATTTTCCCAGCTGGCCGCTTTTTCCAGTTGCCCTTTGCAGTATAAGTTTGCTTTTATTCTCAGGATTCCGCCGGTAGCGGATAAAGCCTCTTTGGTTTTTGGCCAGACCATGCACGAGGTGCTCCAGGCCTTCCTCAGACCGCTTGTTTCCCAGTCTGCCAAGCAGGGCGAATTATTTATCCAAGCCTCTTCCGGCCCAGACCTTTCCCGATTATCAGAGCAGCGGCTGTTTGATCTTTACGAAGAGATTTGGCAGAACGACGGTTACGCCAGCCAGGCAGAAAGGGAGGCCTATCGGTCCAAGGGGCGCCAGGCCCTGAAACGTTTCTGGGAAGATTTTCAAGCGAGTCCGCCGGCCGGCATAATATTTTTGGAAAAAAATTTTACTTTCAAGCTTGGCGAAGATGCGATTAAGGGAACAATCGACCGGATCGACATTCTGCCCGACGGGCGCCTGGAGATAATCGACTACAAGACCGGGCAGGCCAAAGAAAAGCTTGGCCCGGATGACAAGCGGCAGCTTATTCTGTACCAGATATTCATGGAAGAATTTTTAGATCAGCCGGTCGGCCGCCTTACCTATTATTATCTGGAAAGCGGCCAGCGCTTTTCTTTCCTGCCGACTGACAAGGAAAAGGCGGCTGTCAAAGCAGCCGTTCTGGCTGACATCGGGAAGATAAAATCAAGGCAATTTCCGCCCAAACCTTCGCCGCTCTGCCGTTTTTGTGATTTCAACGGCATTTGTGAGTTCCGCCAAGCTTAGGTATAATCAATATTATGGATAAAGACGCTAAACGCCTGGCCAGCCCTTTGGCCGAGGGAGGAGAGGATAATCTAGATTTGTCTCTCAGGCCTCGGACATTGGCCGAGTATGTCGGACAGGCTAAGATAAAAGCTAACTTGGAGATTGCCATCGCCGCCGCCCGCCAGAGGCAGGAAGCTATGGAGCATGTCCTTCTTTATGGCGCGCCAGGACTAGGCAAAACGACCCTGGCCCATGTCATTGCCAACGAGATCGGCGCCAGCATCCGGGTGACTTCCGGACCGGCAATAGAGAAGAGCGGCGATCTGGCCGCCATCCTGACTAATTTGGAGGCCGGCGACATCCTATTTATTGACGAAATTCATCGCTTGCCCAAGGCGGTAGAGGAGATATTATATCCGGCGATGGAGGATTACGCCCTAGACATCATTATGGGCAAAGGTCCGAGTGCTCGAACCCTGCGCCTTGATTTGCCCCGCTTCACTATTATTGGCGCCACGACCATGGCCAGCCTTCTGTCCGGGCCGCTGCGCGACCGTTTCGGCATCACCTATCATCTGAATTTCTACCATCCTGAAGATATTGAAAGAATCGTCGGCCGCAGTGCCGGAATTTTAAGCGTAAAGATGGAGGGCGAAGCCAAGGCGGAGATTGCCAAACGCAGCCGCCGGACGCCGCGCATCGCCAATCGCCTGCTCAAGCGGGTCAGAGATTATTGCCAAGTCAAAGGGGACGGCACCGTCAGCTTAAATCAATGTTTGGAAGCAATGCAGCTGATGGAAATAGATGAACTGGGCCTCGATGCTATTGACCGCCATATTTTGGAAACCTTGATTGACAAGTTTCAGGGCGGACCGGTCGGACTGAATACGCTGGCCGCGGCTACCGGAGAAGACATTGATACGATAGAGAACATGTATGAACCGTATTTAATGCAGTTGGGATTTTTGGATCGTTCGCCGCGCGGTCGTCTGGCGACGCCTTTGGCCAGACACCACCTCGGGCGCCAGGAGAAGGCGGACGGAGCCATGTTCTAGTTAGTATGCATGATAAGTTGAGTGACTTTGATTATTATTTGCCGCCGGAACTTATTGCCCAATCTCCGGCCAAGCCGCGGGACCGCTCGCGGCTTTTGTTGTTGGACAGGCAGACAGGCGCATTGCGCCACGAGCGCTTTGACCGCATTATTAATTTTCTATTTCCCGGAGACGTCTTAGTCGTCAACGATTCGCGGGTTTTCCCCGCTCGCCTTATCGGCCGCAAGCCTAGCGGCGGCCGGGTAGAAGTTTTTTTATTAAGGCGCCTGGGCAGGGGGCATTGGCAATGCCTGGTCGGAGGCCGGGCCAGGCCGAGCCAAGAGCTAGTCTTTCCAGCCGCTTTGCGCGCCGTACTTTTAACTGATCGCGGAGACAATACCTGGGATGTAAAGTTTAATTTGACGGGCAAGGCATTTGAACATATTTTAGAAAAAGTCGGCCAAGTGCCGCTTCCCCCCTATATTAAGCGGGACAAGAGGCGGGCAGAAGACAAGCAAAGCTATCAGACGGTTTTTGCCGACCTCAGGAAATCCGGTTCAGCCGCGGCTCCGACCGCCGGGCTCCATTTTACGCCGCGCCTGCTCAAACGCATTCAGTCTAAAGGGGTTAAAATAGTTAAAATTACTCTACATGTCGGTTTGGGGACTTTTGCTCCGGTTAAGTCTGAAGATATAAGCCTTCACCGGATGCACAGTGAGTGGACCTCAGTTAGCCGTCAGGCTATCAGAGACGTTTTAGAAGTAAAGAAATCAGGCGGGAGAGTAATCGCGGTTGGCACCACCAGCTGTCGGACCTTGGAATCATTAGATTGGCAGAAGATAAGAAACCAAGCAGGACAATATCCTGCCCAAAATTTTGCCACAGACATTTTTATCCGTCCCGGATACCGTTTTCGGATGGTAGACGCCCTGATTACCAATTTCCATCTGCCGAAATCCACCCTTCTCATGCT
>CAYSJT010000021.1:0-10631 GCA_964431625.1 uncultured Gammaproteobacteria bacterium
GCTTTATTCTAATCAGCCCTGAGACCGGCTGGACCGCGACGCCCTTCTTTTCCAGCTCGTCCAAAAACAGGTTCATGCCCAGAGAATCCGAGGCCATATGGCCGGCAATGATGACGTTTATGTGATATTTCTCGGCCTCCTTGCGATGCTCTTCGCTCATATGCATGCCAATCACCGTGCCGATGCCATAATGAGACATCTTCTCATAGATATCTTTGGAGCCGGAGGTGCCGCCGGTAAACTCCACAGCAATCACCTTGCCGCAGCTCCTCTCCTCGGAGCCGTTGAAAAGGGTGGGGCCGGCCTTGAGCTTGGTCGCCGCCTGATATTCCGGAATCGTCTTGAGCAAATCAATGATATCGCCGACAGTTTCCAGCTTGTCTTCGTTCTTCTTAAGCAAACGGCTCAGAAAATTATGGGCTAAATTGTCGGCTGGGGTGTGGACGCAGATAAAGTCCAGGCCCAGAAGGCGGGCCATGTCCACGCTCCGGTTATGGTTGGCAGGAGAAACGCTCCTGTGGACCTCGCTCACCCTGAGCTTGATGAGCGACTCGGCGATGTTTATCGGTATGCCATAGGTGGATAGGAGTTCGGCTTGAAGCGGCATGACATCGGCCAGATCCGCCAGCGCCGACCCCTCGGGATGGTGGGCAATAACCAGATCGATATCGCCCAGCTGCTTGGCCAGAAGCAGTTCGGCTCCTTCCATATCAATACCGACTAAAACCTTCCTGACCGCTTTCCTGCCGGTATCAACCAGAATGCGGCTGTCGGAATAGGGGTTAGTCAGCTTTTCCTTGTCAAAATCAGCCTTGGCCTTGGGGCCGAGGTTATCATATTGCTTCTTGATCCGGTTCAAATAGGTTTTGACTCCGGCTGGCCGGCGGAAGTCAGCCTGAGTGCCAAGGGTAATGGCTAAATCATATATCTGTCTTGTGGTCATAGGTTTTTGTATTAATTAATATTGCTTTCCCGCAAACGGCGGATGCGCTCGGCGACCGGCGGATGGGTCATAAAAGCCCGGGCCAGCCAGCTCCTTCCTTCCCTGTCCTTGAAGGGAGAGGCAATATAGAGATGGGCGGTGGCCCGATTAGCCGCCTCCAAGGGCTCGCTGTCTGCCGAAATTTTTTCCAGGGCCCGGGCCAGCCCTTCCGGATAACGGGTGAGGAGGGCGCCGTCTGAATCAGCGGCGAATTCCCGTTTGCGGGAAATAGCCAGCTGCATCAGGCTGGCAAAGAGAGGCGCCAGAAGCGATAAAATAATTGCCAAAATAACAAAAATGGCCTGCGCCTGCCCGCCATTCTCATCCCGGCCGCGGCGCGAAAATAACATTGAGTGCCTAAACCAATCGGCTAAGAGGACAACTAGACCGACGAGCACAGTGACCATGGTGGCCAGGAGAATGTCGCGGTTGCCGACATGGGAAAGCTCGTGGGCGATGACGCCTTCCAGCTCGGCCTTGTCCAGCTTGGCCAATAGGCCGCTAGTGAAGGCTAAGGCCGCATGTTTGGGATTACGGCCGGTGGCGAAAGCGTTGGGAGCGCTGTCGTCGATGATATATATCTTCGGCCGGGGCAGGCCGGCGGTGATGCAGAGATTCTCCACCAGCCTATATAACTCCCGATACTGGTTGGGGTCAGCTTCCTTGGCCCGGCTCATGGCCAAAACCAGCTTATCGCTCTGCCAATAGCTCAGGAAGCTCATGCCAAAGCTAAGGCCGGCGGCGGCTATAAGCCAAACATAGTCTCCCTGGGCCAGGCTCAGGACATAACCGACGGCCACGATAAAGAGACAGAAGACAAACATCAGAAGCCAGGTCTGGCGCCGGCTGGCATCGCTGTGCTGGTACAGGCTAG
The DNA here is from genome assembly GCA_964431625.1 of uncultured Gammaproteobacteria bacterium. Taxonomy (GTDB): domain Bacteria; phylum Patescibacteriota; class Patescibacteriia; order Patescibacteriales; family UBA12465; genus UBA12465. The sequence goes on from CAYSJT010000021.1 coordinate 1,857, forward strand.
CCATAATTATTTATCCGCCTTGGGCTTGAAACCGTCGAAGGCACGCAGTATCTCTGCCGGAGTGACGAAGACCACTGTATTGGATTGATCGGAAGAGATGTCATTTATCGCCTGCAAGGTTCTCAGATGCAGGGCGCCAGCTGAGCCGGAAAGGATCTGGGCGGCTTGGGCGACATTGGCGGCCGCGGCCAGTTCGCCTTCGGAATTGATAATTACCGCCCGCTTCTCGCGTTCGGCTTCAGCCTGCTTGGCAATGGTCCGCTCCATGGACTCTGGCAAAGAAACGTCTTTGAGCTCGACGTTGTTCACCTTGAGGCCCCACTCATCGGTCTCCTTATCGACTATCTCCCTAATCCTATCAGCGATCTTATCCCTCTGGCCCAGAAGCTCGTCCAAGGTTACTTCCCCGACGATGTTGCGCATGGTCGTCTGGGCATACTGGGAAATGGCGTAATAGAAGTTCTCGACTTCAATCACCGCCTTTTCAGCGAAGGCGACTCGGTAATAGATGACGGCATTGACCATCACCGGGACGTTGTCGCGGGTAATAGCCTTCTGGTCGGGCACGTCCACCGCTTTGACGCGCATATCAACTTTCTTGTAGCTTTGGAAAACCGGCACGAGGAAACGCCAACCCGGCTCCATAATGCCGCTGTAGCGGCCCATGGTGAAGCGGACGCCCCGCTCATACTGATTAATCTGCTTCAAGCTCGACAAGAAAATAATGAAGAGGAAGACGATAATGTAAATAGCAATCCCCATATGATTAAGGTTAGAGAATGAATATGTAAATTAGAACTTCACCTGAATCGGCTGCTTCTCGGCCGCCTCGGCCTCAAAGAAATCGCGGGCGCTGAACTTGAGCCAGCCGGCGATCATATTAGTCGGGAAAACCTGGAGCTTGGTGTTGAAATCCCGGACATTAGTGTTATAGAAACGGCGAGCCGCCTGAATCTTGTCCTCGGTGTCAGTCAGCTCCCGCTGCAATTCAAGGAAATTCTGATTCGCTTTTAGGTCAGGATAACTCTCAGCCAGGGCGAAGATTGATTTCAGGGTGGAAGACAGGGCGTTCTCCGCCTGGAGCTTCTCCCCTAAATTGTTCCCTTTTTCCGCGGCCATGGCCTGGTTCCTGGCCATGATGACCTTTTCCAAGGTTTCTTTTTCATGGGCGGCATAGCCCTTGACCGTCTCGACGAGATTGGGAATCAGGTCATAGCGGCGCTTCAATTGGACGTCGATGTCGCTCCAAGCCTCATCTACCCGGTTGCGCAAACGGATTAGCCCGTTGTACAGGGCTACCAGAGCCAGGACCAGGATGACTAGGACGGCGATGACAATGATGGCAATAGTCATATATTTTTAGTTAGCTTTTGAATTAATAAATATACCACAAAATTGATGATAAACCTATTAATTAATCCTTTTCTAAATTAACAAAGTCCGAATCAGCACCGAAATCGTCTAACACTGAGCTGGTAATACCTTCATTATCAATATTATTGTCGATCCAGACAAAATTATTGTCCATATCCTCTCTAAAACCGGGCTCGGTGACCACAAAGCCAGTCAACCCTTCGAATTCTCTGGCTGTAATTCTCTGGAAGCCGGGCTGTTCTTGATAACTATATCTGATTGACCAGACTGAGTCACTATAAAGCTCATTATATGTAGTCCTAGTCACAACCCCCTGATCTCTTCGAATAAAATCAAAATTCATTAACCGTCCGGAAGCATTCTTGGTAAAAGTAACGTCATAAACCACACCCTCTTCAGTCTCGGCTTTTTCCCCCTGTCGATAAACGGCCAAATTCTCATTATAATATTGGGAGGAACCGCCACCGGGACTCCATTTTCTTAATATTTTTTTGTCTGGGTTGATATCTGAATATTCGATTATTTTCCCAATCGACTCAGCAAACAAAGCAAACTCATTAGGGTTCTCTCCTTCCCAAGATGGCATTTCTATATTATCCTGATTATTCTGATCCGATTCTTTAACGATGCCAGAGGCCGCTGGTTCTTTTTTCTCCTGAGCTTTCAGCTCTCCATGGATTAAAGCCGCCAAGCCAATAGCAGACACTGCCATCGCTCTTTTTAACCATTTATTTCTTCTTAGCCCCTCTAGCCAACTGCGGGCTTCTGGGCTAGCTTTTGGCCGGCTTTCTTCTACAGAACTCGACGCCTTCTGGGAGTCCTCTGTATCTAAGACAGCGACAGGCAAGGATTCTCGCAATTTGCTTAACTCCATTTCTACCTCTTTTTTATCGCCCTGCCGCATCTTTTCTAAATCTTGACGATTGATATTCAAATCAGCCTCTGACCTGGGTTGAAGCTCTCCAGAATCTACTTGGTTATTTTCAAAACTATCTAAAGGATTTTCTAGTCTCATAATACTTTTTCGATTCTAATGAATAGGCTTTCCCCATTGATTGAAATAGGGCTTAAATCCACTTCTGCCGCAACCTCAATAATTTGTTCTGCCACAACGCTTTTTTCAATCTCTAATTTAAAAGCAATAATGATATCGCGGAGCATCTGGGAATCGCAACGATAGAATATCGATACTTTATCGAAAGGACTAAGGCTAAATAATTTCCGCTGGTTATTAATCGCCCTAATCAATTCTCTCTTCATCCCTTCTTGTAATAGCTCCGGGGTGATGGCCGTGTCAAGCACGGCTTCTAAGTTATTTCCCCCGGCCTGCCAGATAATCTGGCGGATGTTTAGCTCATCACTCAGGATGGAGGAATAGGCTTCGCCGGGATCGGCCGCGCCCTTGAATTCTATCTTAGCCAGCATCTGCCTTATCTTTATCCCCGCTTTGTCGCGTTCAGCCAAACCGATTTCCGCCGCCCGACGGATAACTTCCATATCGGCCAAAACTTTCTTGTCGGCTTCGCTCTGCCCACTAAGCTCCGGCCAGGCTTCCAGATGGACTGATTGCTCCTTGTCTTTGAATCCGTGCCCGGAAACTTCCTGCCACAGGCTCTCGGCGATAAAAGGCAGGAAGGGGGCCATGACTTTGACTAAGGCAACCAGCGTGAAACGGGTCGTCGCCAGAGCCGCTTGCTTATCGTCCATATCATCGCTCTTGAAGCGGTCGCGGCTGCGGCGCAGGTACCAGGTGGAAAGGTCATTAATGAATTCCGTGATCGGCCGCATCGCCTTGGGCAGATTATATCCCTCCATGGCAGCGGAGACCTCGGCGACCAGAATCTTGAGCCTGGCGATTATCCAGGCGTCTAAGACGTTTCCGGAAGGCAGCTCTCTACCGTCATATTCGGGGGCAAACTGCGCATAGAAGCGATAGACATTCCAAAGGGTCATGACATTCTGACGCAAGGCTTCTTCCACGCCTTTTTCAGAGAAATTCAGGTTCTCGGCCTGCATAACCGCCGAGGCGGCCAGATAGGCGCGCAGGGCGTCGGCGCCGTATTTTTCCATGACAAGCGACGGATCCGGATAGTTGTTGAGTCGCTTGGACATCTTCTTTCCGTCCTCGGCCAGAACGATGCCGTTGACCATGACATTACGGTATGAGGCCTGGCCGAAGATGCCGCCGGCGATGACATGGAGATAATAGAACCAGGCCCGGGTCTGGTCCACGCCTTCGGCGATGAACTGAGCCGGGAAATTAGCCTCGAACCTTTCCTTGTTCTCGGACGGATAGTGCTCCTGGGCAAAAGGCATGGAGCCGGATTCAAACCAGCAGTCCAAGACATCAGGAATGCGTTTCATCACTTGGCCGCAGGCAGGACACGGAAAAATTATCGGATCAACCTTATCCTTATGGATATCATCTATCTTCTGGCCGCTTAATTCCTCCAATTCCTTGACGCCGCCAATGGCCCTCCTTTCGCCGCAGGCGCACTGCCAGATAGGAATGGCGCTGGCCCAGAAGCGTTGGCGGGAAATAGACCAATCCCTGGCGCCTTCCAGCCAGTTGCCGAAGCGCCCTTCTTTCAGATGGGCGGGCGACCAGGCGATATCTTTGGCTTTCTCTAAAAGCAAAGGCTTGATTTCCGAGACTTTGACGAACCAGGAAGAGGTGGCGTAATTGATGAGCGGCGTATCGCAGCGCCAGCAATGGGGATAGCTGTGCTCATACTTGGCTTTATCGAACAAGCTTCCCTGCCCGGATAAATATTTAATAATCTCAATGTCTGTCCCCATGTGGTCAGCTAGAGGCTTGACACTCAAGCCGGCGAAATCCTTAGCCTCGGATTTAATCAGACCATCGTAGCCGACGTGCTGGACAAAGGGCAGATGCTGCGCCTTGCCGAGATTCATATCGTCTTCCCCGAAAGCCGGAGCGATATGGACCACGCCCGTGCCTTCGTCGGTAGTGACGAAATCAGCTCCATATATCTTCCAGCCGTTCTCCCTGTTCTCTAAAGACGAATCGGAAGCATAATAGCTGAAAAGGGGCTTATATGATTTACCGACAAGAGCTGAACCTTTAAATTCTTCTAAAACTTTGGCTGTTTTATCTTTAAACACATCAGCCAGCCTTGCCTTGGCTAGGATATAGTTAATTTCCTCTGATTTAACCTTCACATAATCAATCCCCTCCCCTACGGCCAGGGCAACGTTTCCAATTAGAGTCCAAGGGGTGGTGGTCCAAGCGAGGATATAGGTGCCGGGCTCATCAGCCAGCTCAAACTTGACTATAGCGGAAAGGTCTTTGATATCGCGATAACCCTCAGTCACTTCCGATTGGGAAAGTGTAGTCTCGCAGCGGGGGCAGATATGCATGGAACGGTAATCCTGATAGATAAGGCCTTTGTCCCAGAGCTGCTTGAAGCCCCACCAAATTGAATCCATGAAGTCCAGGTCCATGGTCTTATAGGCATTTTCCATGTCAGCCCAGCGCCCGAGGCGGCGGATGACTTGCTTCCAGACATCAACATAGGTGAGTACCCGCGTCCGGCAAAGATCATTAAATTTAGCCACGCCCAAGGCTTCTATATCTTTCTTGGTCTTAGTGCCCAGCTCTTTCTCCACGATGTTCTCTATCGGCAAGCCGTGGCAGTCCCAGCCCCAGCGGCGGGCAACGCGATAGCCGCGCATGGTCTCATACCTGGGGACGATGTCCTTCATGACGCTGGCAACGATATGGCCGTAGTGGGGCGTGCCGGTGGCAAAAGGCGGGCCGTCATAAAAGACGTAGTCGCCCCGGGGGGCCACCTTGTCCAATGACTGCTTAAAAGTCTTGGCCTTATCCCAAAAGGCCAGGACTTTTTCTTCCATGGCCGCGAAGGGATTGGCCGTATTATTGTCTTTTTGCTTATCTGTCATAGTCTCTAAATATAATCTAATCTCTAATCCTTATATTGCCGGCTCTTGTAATCAATAATTTCATCTCCATCTTCCTGCCGTATAGGGCGCGGCTTGGATGGGGTTTGAGGCTTGTCTTGAGGCTTAGCTTCAGCCTGAGGCCTATCCTTAGAGAATACCTTGTCCCAATACGCCTGCTCCTCCGGGCTAATGGGTCGAGGCGCTTCTTCTTTAGGTTTAGGCAATTTTTCCGCCCAAGCTTTCATCTTATTAATTTTCTCATCAAGCTCTTGAAGCGGGGACGGCTCAATCGGCCGCTCGCCGGCCTTTTCAAACTCGTCTAAAAGATCTAGCTGTTTTTCAAAGCCCATATAGTTAAATTGATCTCCTTAATATTATAACGATGTTCCGGCGCCGGCTTGGCAAAATAGTGCCGACAATTTTATTAGCTAGCTTCGTTATCTTGCCTAAATCTGGATAATCGAAATCTTCGTACCTAATTGCCTCCGTCTCCAATCCGGCTGTTCCGGCTAAATAGTTCAGCTCGGCGGCAGTGAATTCCCGCTGATGGGCGCCATCCCAATATTCGTCTTTGATGTCCCAATTGATGCTCTGGCCCAGAATTAGCTTGGCGACGTTATTGAAACGCGTCAGGTTTGGAGTGGTGATAATCAGGCGGCCGCCGGGCTTGAGCACGCGGGCGGCTTCCTGGAAAAATGACAAGGGATGGAAGCGAAAATGTTCCACTATCTCGGCCGCGATGATTATGTCAAAGGCCGCGTCGGAAAAAGGCATGGCTTCGCAGGCCAGGTCGCAAGGCCGATTATCTATCCCCCAAGAGGCGAATCGGGGCGCAAATTCCTCTACGTACTGAGGTAGATCAAGGCCGCTCGCCTGATAGCCGATGAGCTTGGCACCCAGGCAGGCATAGCCGAAGAGCGAGCCGATATCGAGCATGGCTGATCCGGGAATATAATATTTTTCCAAAAGAGAGAAAAGCTTTTCCAGGCGGTCTTGATGAAAATCAAGGTATCTGAAATCCCGATTATATTTATTCCCGCTTTCTAAATCAGGTCCGGGTTCTCTCTCCAGGGTTTCTTTTAGTTTTTTGATGGTCTGGTGGGGCATTTGCTTGTTTTATGGCAATTTTAAAATTATTTCGTTATTTGATAAACGGGAACTTATTAAACATCCTCTTCGGTTATCACCTTGATACCGTTTTGCTTAAGTAGAGCGGCGGTGACGCCGTCCCCTTTGATAATCTTTTTGGAAAAAGTACCGTCATATATCTGTGCGCAACCGCAGGAAGGGCTCCTTTGCTTCAAAATCACTTCTTTAACGCCCAAAATCCTGGCAATCTTTAATACTTCTTCGGCGCCTGAAACAAAGTTCTTAGTCACATCGTTGCCGCCCGGTTCAATTACCTTTGCCCGGCCAGCCAAAACGTCGCTTCCGTCGCCGCCAAATATTTCAGCGTCTGGGCGGGGTGTCGCTTGCCCGCCGAGCTGCTCCGGACAAACCGGAATCAAACTTCCATCTTTAGCTATTTCTATCAAGCGGCTATTGCTTTTTGTCCGGCCGTCATATCGGCAATTTATGCCTAGAAGGCAAGCGCTACAAAGTCTCATAATTTCAAATGCTACAACACTTAATTTAATTGCCTTGAACTTATGAATAATTTAAGGTCTTTGGCTGTTTTTTCGGTCAAATCATAGTCAAAGACCTTGTCTAAAGGTATCCAATCAAAGTCAGCTCCTTCGCCCAAGCTCATGTCCGACTTCTCTAGACTGCTTTCGATATAGTAGACATAGCGCCAAGTACCAAAGTTATTGTTGAGATAGTCGCATAGAGGGTGCAGATCGCCAGGTTTGACCATTATTCCCAATTCCTCCTTTAACTCTCTTATCAAACATGCTTCCGGCGTTTCTTCTCCTTCGTTTCTGCCTCCGAAAAACGCCCATTTATTGGCATTGTCCATTGTTTTGTGATCGCGCAGATGCAAAAGAACTTCTGCCTTATCCTTATTATATAGGAAGCCGCCGGAATAAAAGTTTTCGGTCTTTTTATTTCCCATGGCACTGCTTATACTTCTTCCCGCTGCCGCAGGGGCAAGGGTCGTTGCGGCCGACTTTCTGGCCGCTCTCGTCCCTGACCTTCTCGCGGACCAGGTCAATGGTATTTCTAGCTTCCGACTGGCGCTGCATTTCCTTGGCCGCGCCGGAAAACTCCAGCTTCTTCTCGGCTTGGCTGGCGAAACGGCTGACATCTTCTCTGGCAGCCATAGCCAGGGCGTCGGCTGTCTTGAAGATGGAATAGGCGACCTGGCGCTGGATCAATGAGTTCAGATCCTGGAAGAGGCGATAGGCTTCTTTTTTGTATTCCACGAGCGGATCCCTCTGGCCGTAGCCGCGCAGACCTATTCCCCTTCTCAGATAATCTATGGTCTCTAAATGCTCCACCCAGTTCTCATCGAAAGAGCGCACCAGAATACTCTTCTCTATCTCTTTGAAATCTATGCCAGACTGGGAAAAGCTGGCCGCCAGCTCGGTGTATTTCTCCCTGGCTGCCTGAGAAAGCCGCTCGAATATCTGGCGGCGAAGTTCTTCCTTAGGCTTGGAAGAGCCGATGATTTGATCTAATTCTCCTTTGAGGCTGTCGCTCGCCGGCCAGATAGTCCGGGTTGTCTCGTATATTTCTTGCAGGTTCCAGTCGGTTATATTGTCGGAAGCGGTGTGGAAATCAGCCAGGGCGCCAAGCTCTCCCTCCACCATCTCCAGAATGATATCGGATAAAGTCTTGTCTCCCTCTTTAGCTTCAGCTTCCGCCAATTCCAAGATTTCCCGGCGGCGGCGGTAGATGGCCGTGCGGTGCTTGTTGATGACATCGTCATACTCCACCAAGTGCTTGCGGATATCGAAGTTGTTCCCTTCCACCTTCTTCTGGGCCGACTCAATGGAGCGGGAAATCATCCGGTTCTCTATCGGCGTATCAGCCGGCACGCGCAAGGTCTGCATCAGGCCGCGCATGCGGTCGCCGCCGAAGATGCGCATCAGGTCGTCTTCGGTCGAGACATAGAACTGGGAAGAGCCTGGGTCGCCCTGCCGCCCGGCCCGGCCGCGCAGCTGGTTATCAATTCGGCGCGATTCATGCCGCTCGGTGCCGATGACATGCAGGCCTCCCAGCTCGCGCACGGCTGCCTGTTCTCCGGCTTCCGGCGGACTGCCGCCCAAAATTATATCAACGCCGCGTCCGGCCATATTGGTGGCTAGGGTAACGGCGCCGCGACGACCGGCCTGGGCGATGATTTCTGCTTCCTTCTGGTGATTCTTGGCGTTGAGGATCTGGGGACGGAGACCCTCTCTTTCCATCATCTCCGCCAAGACCTCATTCTTTTCTATAGAAATCGTGCCGACCAGCACCGGCTGTCCTTTTTCATTCCTAGCCTTGATGTCCCTGATAACCGCCCGGAACTTATCCTCCTCGGTACGGTATATCAGG
>CAYSJT010000022.1:0-10581 GCA_964431625.1 uncultured Gammaproteobacteria bacterium
CCGGTCCTTCTCTATCGCCGCGACTACTCGGAGTTCAAAGTCCCGGCCGACTATCAGCGCCAAGCTAAGCTTAATAACTTTTATCTCACCACTAAATGGCTCAATTCAGTTTTCCCCTTGGAGATAAAGGGCGATGCCTGTCCTGACTGCCGTCTGGACAGGGAGGATTGGCGTATCAATCTCATCGGCGCCAGCTTCATTGCCTCCGACTTCGCCGCTCATCCCGAGCTCAAGAACCGCTGGGCCAGGATATATAAGGTGATGGCTTTCTTCAGGGGCCTGCGCGAGGATTTGAGCTATGTCCAATACAAGGACGGCCTGGCCGAACTTTTTGGAGCCGACTATGATCCAGCCAGGATATTCGATGACGCCAATCCGGAAGCGGCCGCCAACCTGGAACGTTTCCGCGCCCGCCTGCTCCAGCACGAATTTTTAGAAATCCAGGGGGCGCTGGACAAGGCAGATCAGGCGCCGGATATCGGCTTCAAGCTTTTAGCCGAGCCGTATTGGCCAAACAATTACATTTTTGACCGCCTGGTCTATCCGGCCACCGGCCTCTTTCAAGGCGCCAAACTCGGAACTAATAATGTCACCGCCTGCCTGATTCAGAACCGCTACCGCCGCTGCAATGGCTCCGCCTATGACATCGTCAATTTGCTTCAGCCAATAGCTGGTGATTCGTATTTTTCCGAGAATTCCGCTTATGAGAAATATCCAGCCGCCTCCGCCGCTCTCAAGGCCGAATTAGGCGCGGCGGCTATTTGGCATACGGCCAACTACTGGTCGTCCCTTTATTTAATGAAGTCATATTTGGCAACTGACTATGCCCGGCCTGTTTTTGCCACTTCTCCAGATTGGTTGGCCAAGGAAAAGCAGACAGCCGCCGCCATCTGGGCTAACTTTCAGATGCCTTTGGAAAATTATTCTGTCCGCCAAGTCACGGAGGGCCGAGGACTTGAAAATTTGCCCAGCTTCCAGAGCGGCTCATATATCGAACCAAATATCCGGTTTTTTGATGAACTTTTGGCCTTTAATGACATGGTGGTCAAGATGTTCTCGGCCCTGGGTCTGGAATCAGAGGTCGGACTAGCCTCTCAGCGCCTTCAGGAAGCCGGAGACAATTTAGAGGCGCTTCGGGCTATAGTGGCCAAGGAGCTTGCCGGCCAGCCTCTGGATGAAGCCGATAATCAGATGATTGCCAGCTTCTCTAAATATTTCGAAGTCCAGCCCCTTAGCGCCGCTGACAAGCAATTGGCGATAAAGTCGCCGGCCCAGCGCAACAGCCTCAAGGCCGACCTGAGCCGGCTCAAGCTCATGGTAATTGCCCATAAAGAAAACGGCAGCTTGACGCTGTCCGTTGGTCCGGCCTGGGATTATCGGGAAAGCCACTAGCGCTCGTAGCGGAAGACATAGGCATAGCCGCCGGCCACTTCTTGCCAGTCATCAGCCAGGAGCTTGGCCGCGGCGATAACCCGGCTGCTCTGATACCAATAGCGGTTGACGACCAGGAAGACTTCATCGACATCCATCAAATCCATCGCCGCCTCGGCCGTTTCCCGGCCGGGGCTTTTGTATACCATGTCCAGGAAGCCCTGGTAGAGGGGGCTGCCGGTAGGGATGGGATAGAAATATAGGGCGCCGGCAGCGGTTGGATAATAATGGTCGAAGCCCAGCGTCTTTAAGGCGGCGGCGCTCACTTGCTGGTTGGCCAGGACAACATAGCGTCCCTTGGCCCAGCCATTTATGGCTTTGACTGCCTCGATGTCGCCCGCGCCGGTGCTGTAGCCGCGGGAGTTGAAATAGCGGTCGAAGCGGGGATAGGAGAGATAGAGGGAGGCGGCAAGAAGCGCCAGGCCGCCCAGGAGCCAGATTAATTTGATAAGCGGTTTTTGCCGGAGGATGGCGGCGATAATGTCGCGTCCGGTCAGGGCTAGGCTAGGCAGACAGAAGATGAGGATGAGGATCAAGATTCGCCCGGCATAATTTGCCTGTTCGTAATCTATCAAGCCGCTAAAACTTATCTGGCTGCTTATGACATAAGCGACGATAAGGGCTAGGTTCATATAGGCCAGACCGAGCCAGGTATCATCCAGCGCCTGTTTTTTTTTCTGGCGCAGAAAATAAGCGAAGCTGGCGATGATGGCGATGATGACGAGCAGCCCGTAGTTATAGTGGAAGAAATATAGGGAGTTAAGGATGAAATCTTCGCTGCCGGCTGTTGAAAGATTGGAGAATATCCGCGCGAAAGGCTCGGCTAAGAAACTCCAACTCAGAGATATTCCTTTGAAATCCGAACCAGCGGCTAGCCAGAGAGCCAGAGGCAGGGAAATAGCGCTGAAGCCGAAGATAATCAGGCTCAGGATCCGTCTATGCGCTAGGCGCCAATTAGCCAGATGCCGCTTGGCTGCGACCCAGAGCCACCAGGCCAGGGCAGGCAAGCCGCTGAGGGGGTGAATAGCGAAGGTAGCCAGAGCCAGAATAAAGACAAGTAGCGTCGACGACTTCCGGCTCAAGCCGGAGAAGACGGCGGCAATAAGAAAAACATAGCTTAGGTTCTGGGGGGTGGTGGCAATAAAGGGGCTGTAGGTCAGCCCGAGGAGCCCCAAGGCCGCCAGCCAGTCAGCCGTTCTGTTCGCTTGGTCGCCTTGGTTCAGGAAGCGGCGGGCAACCAAGGGGATGAATAGGGCGGCTAGGATTGGCACTAGGAATTTATTGAGCCAATAGATGGAAATAAAGCTGATTTTGTGGATGATGAGCGTGAGACCGTATAAGCCCAGGTAGTATGGCGTTTTAGGCAGGACTAGCCCCTGTTTATCTATCAGCTCCATGGTCGCCTGGTGGATGAAGGGATCGAAGCCATAGCCGATTTTGTAAACTAAGGCGGCCACGGCGAAGGAAAGAAAAAAATGAGCGGATAATATGATCTGCTTAAAATGATGACCGACAGATGATGAGAGCAAGCGGATGGCTAGGAGTGAGATGACTGCATAGAAGGCGAAGAAGCTCGGTCTGACCACTTCCCAAGGGGAAACTAGAGGAGCGCTAGAAGCGCTGTTGAGCAAGCTAGCGGTGAGGAGCAGAAACATGGCGGCATAAAGGATAATGGGCCAGCGATCGGCTTGGCCTAGGGTCCAGCCGGCGTTAAGCGAGGATGTCGGTAAGGGCCGGCGCTTTTCCAGCCAAATAAAACTGGCCAAGCTCAGAACCAAAGCCAAGATAACCCCGAGCCAGTTTAAGGCATAGGCGTAATAGACAGCCCCGCCCCAGATAGCCAGGAGGCTTGCCAGGAGCAGAAGTTGCCAGCCGAAATTGTTTAAGATTTTTAGAACTTTTTCCTTCATAGCCTCTTTTCTTTTAATCATAGCAAATTCTTGCTAAAATTGGCAATTTTAGATAATATTAGAGTAATGGAAAAAAGAAAAGCCAATTTTACTAATTTCTTTATCGTGGCCGTGGTGGCTGCGGTGTTTTTTGCGGCCGTTTCCAGTTTCAACCTTCTTTCCCAATCTCCTGACTACGTCAAATGGTCTTCGCCTGACGAAAGCGCCAATTATTTTTTTACCAAGCGCTTCGCCTTGACCGGCGAGATGGCCTTTTTCGACCAGGCGGCCGTTTCCGGAGATAATATGGTTATGCCGCGCAGTCTGCGCGGAGATTTCGGCTGGCTCAAGCCGGTGAGCTTCTTGGGCATCATCTTGGTCTACGGCGTTATTGCCGCTTGGTTCGGGATAAGCGTGATTCCTTTTTTGACGCCGGCCTTTGCCGCTCTGGGCATAGTTGTTTTCTATTTTTTTGTCAGAAAGATTTTTAACAGCGATCGTATCGGGCTCTGGTCCTCCGTCCTTTTGGCCACTTTTCCTGTTTATATATATTATAGCGCCCGAAGCATGTTCCACAACGTTCTGTTTATAGTCCTGCTCATCTTTGGATTATTTCTTTTAGCTTCATCTTTAGAGGGGCGGAATCCTGAAAAACAGAGATTCTTTTCTTGGCGCTGGCGCAGCGATCGTTTGGCCGGACAGATCATCGCTTTGGCCGCCGGAATAGTTATCGGTTTAGCGGCTATTGTTCGAACTTCGGAGCTCATTTGGCTCTTGCCGGCCTTGGGCTTGCTTTGGCTTTTTTATGTCCGGCGTTTTGGCCTGGCCCGGCTGCTATTTTTTCTGGTCGGCTTGGTTTTGGCCCTGACCCCCGTCTTGAACTGGAATACGGCTCTGTACGGCTCGCCTTGGCGAGGAGGCTATAATGAGATGAATCGTTCTTTGGATAACATTTCCGCGACCAGCGGTGAAGCCGTCAGGCTGACTTTGTCCGGGCAAATAGGGGCTTTGGGAGAAAAATTGCATAATTTGGCTGATACTATCTTCTATTTCGGTTTCAACGCCCGCCAATCCTGGGAGATGTTCATCCATTACGTGCCGGAAATGTTTCCTTTCCTTTTCTGGGCCGGAGCGTTTGGCTTGCTCTTGCTTTTCATCCAAAACATCTTCCATTTCCGCCGCCGCTATCTTGCTTATTTCTCCGTCTGGCTGCTGGCCAGCCTCATCCTTGTCTTATATTACGGCAGCTGGCGCTTCAATGATAATCCGGATCCGACCCGTTTCACTATCGGCAATTCCTATACCCGCTACTGGCTGCCCCTTTATCTCGGTCTCATGCCTCTGGCTGCCCTGGCCGCTGTCCGCCTCAGCCGCGCCTTTCTCCTGGCTACCGAAGAAAAATGGAGCCGAGTGCAAAAAATTTTGGCCAGCGGCTGGGAAGCCATCGTCATGCTCGCCATTGCCCTGCCGTCTTTGCTTTTTGTCTTTGCCGGTTCGGAAGAGGGGCTGGTATATCTCTATCACAATAACCAAGCCGAGCAACGGACCGCTGAAGTCGTTTTCTCCCTGACCGAACCGGACGCCGTCATCATCACCCAGTATTATGACAAGTTCTTTTGGCCGGAAAGGCGGGTGATAATGGGGCGGCTGCCGGACGCTCAGATTCTGGAAGCGGCTAGGAAGTTAGCGGCCGATTATCCCGTCTATTACTATAATTTCTATCTCAATCAGGCGGACCTTGATTATCTAAACCAAGGCCAGTTTGCCGGTTATGGCCTCAAAATCAGCCTGGTAGAGAAGTTAAACGGCCGTTTCGGCCTCTATCGCCTGTCTTTATATGACCAAGCCCAAGACCAAGCTCAGTAGTTATGAGATAGTCACTATCGGCTGCCAGATGAACCAGGCCGATTCCCAACGCCTGGCCGCTTTTTTAAACGAAGCCGGTTTTCGTCCGGCCAGGAAGGGTGAAAAGGCCTCAGCCGTCATTATCAATACCTGCGGGGTGCGCCAGTCGGCCGAAGACCGCGTCTATGGCCTGGCCGAGCAGTTCCGCCAGCGCCAGCCCCAGTCTAAAATAATCATCACCGGCTGCCTGAGCCGGCGGGCTGACGTCCGCAAGCGCCTGGCCGGCCGGGCTGATTTATTCTTGCCAATCAACGAGATGTTCCAATTGCCTGATATCCTGTCCGGAAAAGAATTCTCGCCTTTCTATAGCCTGGAAGAGTTCCGCCGTCGGAAGGGGGAGCCGTATTTGAAAATAAGGCCGGAAGCGGAACAGCCAGGCAGCGCCTATCTCCCTATTGGCAACGGCTGCGATAATTTTTGTTCATATTGCGTCGTCCCCTATGCCCGGGGCCGGGAGGTATATCGTCCCTTTGGCGACATCGTCAAAGATGCTCAGGCCCTGGTCGCTAGCGGCATTAAGGAAATTGTCCTCCTGGCCCAGAACGTCAATAGCTATAGGAGCCGGGGCAAGGATTTCGCTGATCTGCTGGCGAGATTGGATAAGATTCCCGGAGATTTCTGGCTGCGCTTCGCTTCCAGCCATCCCAAAGACATGAGCCTCAAGCTCGTCCGCCAGCTGGGGCGCTCGGACAAGGTCTGCCGGCATCTCCATCTGGCCGTCCAATCAGGCGACGATGAAATACTTAGAGCCATGAACCGCCGCTATACGGCCAAGCATTATCTTGATCTCCTGGCCAAGGTCAGGCGGCATAAGCCGGGCATATCAATTACCACCGACGCCATCGTCGGCTTCCCCGGCGAGGCCAGGAAGCAGTTTCTAAATACCGCCAAGCTTTTCCGCCAAGCCGCTTTTGCTCTAGCCTATATCGCCCAATACAGCCCCCGTCCCGGCACAGCCGCCGCCGAGCTGTCAGACGACGTGCCAAGAGCCGAGAAGAAGCGCCGCGAAGGAATATTAACCGGCATCTTGCGCCGCAGCGCCCTGGCTGAGAACAAGAAGTTCCTGGGGCAATCCGTTAGGGTGCTGGTGGAAGGGAAGAATCGCCAGGGAAGATATTATGGCAAGACCAGCGAATACAAGACCGTTGTCTTTTCCGCTCCGACCCGACCTGATTTATCCGGCCGCTTTGTCGAAGTGGAAATAACGGCCGCCCAAGACTTCGGCCTGCAGGGAAAGCTGGTTTAGGGGAAATAAAAAGAGCGCTTTTTCAGGGCGCCCTTTTCCGAGACTGTCCGTCCGCTATCTCTGGCGGACACTCTCAACTTGCTCCGCGGTCATTTACGCCATTTGAGAATTGCAAAAAAACTGTTTTTTCATACGCAGTATGGTTTTGAAATGTTTGGATTAAGCCTCCTGGGATTTTCTCATTCGGCAAGAACTATCAATATTTTAGCCATTTTTCCTAATTATGTCAAAGCTAAGAGCCAAGAAAAAATCCGTTCGTCTTCCCCAGGTCCTGGTCATTGCCGGGCCGACTTCGAGCGGCAAGACGGTCCTGGCCGTGGTTTTGGCCAGGGAGTTTGAAGGCGAGATAATCAGCGCCGACAGCCGCCAAGTGTATAAGGGCATGGATCTGGGTACCGGCAAGGATCTGGCTGAATACGGCCGGGGCAAGCATGCGGTCAAGCATCATCTGATAGATGTCGTCAGCCCGAAGCGTCGCTTTGACTTGGCCAAATACCAGAACCTGGCCAATCAAGCGATTGAAAAAGCTTTGTCTTCTCAGCGCTTGCCGATATTAGCCGGAGGCAGCGGCCTGTATCTCCAGGCTTTGGCGGACAACTATCGCCTGCCCGAAGCCAAGCCGGACGAGAAGCTTAGGCGGCAGAGAGAGAAGCTCCCGGCCGAAGAGCTGTTTTGCTTCATCGCTAAGCTCAAGCCGGCCTTTGCCAAGAAGATAAACGAGAGCGACCGCCATAATCAACGCCGCCTGATACGCTATTTGGAAGTTTTGGAGGCGGGCGCGAAAAGGAAGCGGCCGCCGTCTCCCCGCTACGATTGCCTCATCTTGGCGCTTGATGTCTCAGACGAGATTTTGCGGGAGAGGATTAACCAGCGCTTGGAGGAGCGGCTAGCCGCCGGTTTAGTTGGAGAAGTGGAATCTCTGTTGGAAAGCGGGGTGACCGCCAAGCGCCTGCGATCTTTCGGTTTGGAATACCGCTTTGTCAGCGCTTACTTAGCTAATGAGTTAGAATATGAGGAAATGAAAGAGAAGCTAGCTACAGCCATATACCGATTCGCCAAGCGGCAGAAATCCTGGCTCAGGCGCTGGCAGAAGCAGGGAGCCAAGATCAATTGGATCAAGGATAAAAAGGAGGCTACGGCGCTGATAAAGAAATGGTATAAATAGAAAAGACCCTGGCGAAGGGTCTTTTTTCTTATTCCGCATTGTGCATTTGCGTTTGTTTCCTAAGTAGCCAGCCGTTGTATTCCCCGCGGAATTTCCGGTTTCTCGGCAGGAGCATTAGCGGATTTATCCTTAGTCGCTTGTCCCACTCGTTTCGAAGCGGTCTTATTTTGCTGAGCCGCCAGCGATACGGGGCGAGGCGGGCGTCAAGCTGGATAAAGTACTTCAGGCGGAAATAAATCCAATCCTTTTTCAGGTAGAGCCATTCCTGGCGCCACCGGGACTTCAATTTCAGATACCATTTCATCATTACAAAGTTCGGTTTTTAAATTTTATTTTAAAAGCTTCTCTATTAGTTCAGCTACCACCTTTGGGTTAGCCTTGCCGCGGGTTTCGGCCATGACCTGGCCGATGAAGAATTGGAGCAGGCTGGCCTTGCCCTGCCTGTACTCTTCGCTCTGTCCGGGGTGCTTGGCGATTATCGCTTGGACCGACTTTTCCAAAGCCGCCCGGTCATCTATCTGCTCCAAGCCCATTTCCTTCATGATGTCGGTCGGGTCGCCGCCGTTTTTATACATGAATTCCAAAATCGCCTGGCCGGCTGATGAATTGACCTTGCCTTGGTAGACTAAGGCGACCAGCTCGGCGAAGTTCTCGGCTGTCAATTTCAAATCTTCTATTCTTTGGTTGTCGCTTCGAAGGTGCTTTAGCAGTTCGCTGGTAATCCAATTGCCGGCGGTCTTTGCCAGCTTCCTATCTTGGCGGTCGGATTCGTCGCCGCTCGCCTCTATCCAGGCGTCCAGCTCGGAAATGACCTTTTCCGTCCAATCGGCCAGCTCGGGATCAGCTACCAGGGTGGCGGCGATTTCCGGGCTTAGGCCGTATTCTTGCGCGAAGCGGCGGCGTTTTTCCGCCGGCATTTCCGGCAGGGAAGCGCTGAGCTTTTCCAGCCAGGCTTGGTCTATCTCAATCGGCGGGATGTCCGGTTCGGGGAAATAGCGGTAGTCGGCCGAGCTTTCTTTGCTCCTTTGGCTAACGGTTGCCTGGGAATTGTCGTCCCAGCCCCTTGTTTCCCCCTTTATCGCTTCGCCTTTTGCTAAAGCCTCAGTTTGCCGCTTGATTTCGAAATTTATCGCCCGCTCCAAGGCCCGGAAAGAATTGATATTTTTCACTTCCACTTTGGCATTCAAAGTATGTTTAGACTTCGGGACTATCTGGCCGTCTTGCAAGGCCCATGCCCCTTTTTCCTGCAGGCTGATGTTGGCTTCGCAGCGCATCTCGCCTTTTTCCATGTCAGCCTGGCTTACTTTGAGATAGCGGAGGATTTGCTGGTATGCCTGGCAGAATTCCTTGGCCTCAGTCGCGTCTTTTATCACCGGGTCGGTGACCATTTCCATGAGCGGCGTGCCGGCCCGGTTGAAATCTATGGCTGTATAATCATCCGCTTTGTGATGGAAGGACTTGCCGGTGTCCTCTTCCAGGTGGATGCGGGTGATGCCTATTTTTCTCCCCCCTATCTCTAAATACCCCCCTTGGCAGAAAGGCATGTCATATTGGGAAATCTGGTAGCCCTTGGGCAGATCGGGATAGAAATAGTTCTTGCGGTCGAATTTGGAAACTTGGTTGATGCGGCAATTGAGAGCCAGGCCGGTTTGTATCGTCCAGTCAATCGCCTGACGGTTGGGCACCGGCAAGGTGCCGGGGTGGCCCAAGCAGACCGGGCAGACGGCGGTGTTGGGGGCCTTGCCTTCGGCGTCGTTGTCGCAGGCGCAGAACATCTTGCTCTTGGTCTTTAGTTCGGCGTGGATTTCCAGGCCGATGATGGCATCGTATTCCATAGTTTAGAATTGGCCGGTACTGCCGAAGCCGTTTTCCCCTCTCTGGCTCGGCTGACTGCCGGCTGAGCCCTCCTCCACTTCCAGAGCGGAAAAAGGCTGGATGATGAGTTGGGCGATTTTTTGTCCCGGAACCAGATTGAAGACGTCTTCGCCTAGATTCTTGACCAGGACCTTGATTTCGCCCCGATAGCCGGAGTCAATCACTCCGCCCATAGTCTTTATCCCCTGGTTGGCCAGGCCGCTCTTGTCCCAGATCAGGCCGACATAGCCGGCCGGGATGGCCAGTTTGATGCCGGTGGAAATAGTGGCTTGGCCATATGGGGCAAGGGAATAATAGTCGGCGGCAAAGAGGTCGTAGCCGGCGTCTCCGGCGGTGGCTATTTGCGGCAGCTTGGCCTCCGGCATTATCTTCTCCGCCAGAAGCTTCGGGGAAGCAGAGCCTTTTTCTATAGGATCAGGCGTCGGAGCCTGAATAGCTTCAACTTTCGGTTCGACGTTCAGGTTTGGCTGGTGGTTGCTTTTGATGATGGCGCCGACCGAAGCGAAACTGGAGGGGGCCGGCGCTTTTTCTGCCTGCCCCGGGGGGAGGCCGCTTAGGAGCGCGTGGACCTTTTGCCAGATTTCTTCGTGAATAGCCTCTATTGGTTCGTTGGCATTTATTTTCAGCCAGCCGTATTCTTCCTTGAGTTTAAGATGAGCCCAGCGCACTTTGTTCATCAAATCCTCATCGGTTTCGTGGCGGTGATTGTCTTCGACCGCCTCCTTGAAGCGGCGGCCGTCAAAGAGGAAAACCAAATCTTCTCCCAGCAGGTGGGAGTTTATCGCCTTCAAGAACTCTTCGCTCACTCCCGCGCCCAAGCCCCAGGCGATGCCGGTGCCGGCATAGTCCTCGGCAATGACATTGATGCCGCTTTTCAGCTTGCGGATGAGCTCGGCCTGGTATTGGTCGCGGTTGAGGGCGTAGATTATCTGGGCTTCGCGCGGCGTGAGGTCATAGGCGTTTCCCAGGCGCAGGTAGTCGTTGAGGATCTCGCCCGAGGGCTTGAGCTCGTAGACCGGGTATTTGAGATATTCGGCTTGGTAGCCGTTGGCCTTGAGTCTTTCCACTAG
>CAYSJT010000023.1:0-10473 GCA_964431625.1 uncultured Gammaproteobacteria bacterium
TGGCTAAGCTGGAAGAAGAACGGGGAATAAAGCTCCCCCTGGAAGAAAGCCGGCCGGCCCTGGATTGGGATAGCTTGAGGCGGAAGGTGGCCGAAGGCATGCGCAACTCCACCTTGCTGGCCATTGCCCCCACTGCCAACATCGGTTTGGTAGCCGGCACCTCTACCGGCATCGATCCCCGCTTTGCCCTCATCTTCAGCCGCAACACGCTATCAGGCAAGTATCTCGAACTCAACTTCAACCTGGCCAAAGAACTCAAGCGCCTCGGCCTCTGGGAAAGAGTGCGCGAGGATATCCTGGCGGCCCAGGGCGACCTAAGCCAGCTGGAAAATATTCCGGATTCGGTCAAGGCGGTATACAAGGACTCTTTTTCAACCGATCCTCAGGCCTTCATTGAAGTCGCCGCCCGGGCCCAGAAATGGGTTGACCAGGCGATTAGCCGCAATATGTATCTAGCCACCCGCGATACCGATGAGATAATGCAGATATATATCGAGGCTTGGAAGAAAGGCCTCAAGACCACCTATTATCTCCATATGAAGCCGCGCCACACGGCGGAGCAGAGCACGATCAAGGTCAATAAAGCCAGCGCAACCGGCAAGAAGGGCTTTGGTGCCATCCTGGCTCAGGCAAGCGTCAAGCCCGAGTTGGCGCTGGGCCAGGCCTGTCCGACCGACCCCCAAGAAAGGCTTCTCTGTGATAGCTGCCAATAATTTAAGTGAATTAATAAATAATTAAAAATTTAAATCTATGATATTAGGCAGACCTTTAAACGAAGATATGCAACTTAGGCCCATCAAGTACCCCTGGGCCTATGAGCTCTACAACCAGGCGGTAGCCAACACCTGGTTCCCCCATGAGATCGCCCTGGGCGAAGACCTGGAAGATTGGCGGCAGATGACCGAGGACGAACGCCACGCTGTCAGCTTCCTGATGAGCTTCTTCAATCCGGCCGAGCTCATCGTCAACCGCACCCTGGCTCTGGGCGTCTACCCCTACCTCAAAGCGCCTGAAGCCCATTTATACTTGGCTAAGCAGATGTGGGAAGAGGCCAATCACTGCCTAGCTTTTGAATACGTACTTGAAACCTTCCCTCTGGATAGGGAGAAGATCTTCCAGCAGCACCTGGAAACGCCCTCCATCAAGGCTAAGGAGGATTTCATCAGCCATTACCTCAAGCGGATGTCGGAAGGGACCTTGGATATAGAGTCGGCTGAAGGCAAGAAGGAATTCGTCCGAAACCTGGTTGCCTATAATATCGTCATGGAGGGTATCTGGTTCTATAGCGGCTTTATGGTCGCCTTGAGCTTCCGCCAAAGGAAGCGGCTCAAAAACTTCGCCTCACTCATCGACTGGGTGGTGCGCGATGAGAGCCTGCATCTCAAGTTCGGTATTAATCTCATCCTGACTATCCTGGAAGAGAATCCGGAAATCGTCACCCCGGAATTCAGCCAGGAAATCAGGCAGATTATCATTGACGGCGTCAATTTGGAAACTGGCTATAACCAAGACATGTTCCCCCGCGGCATCCTCGGCGTCAACGCCGACTATGTCAACCAATATGTCCGATACGTAGCTGATCGCCGCCTGGAAGAGCTTGGCTTTGAAGCCTATTTCAAGGCGACCAACCCGGCTAAATGGATGGCCGCGGCTACCGACGCCCTGGAGCTAGTCAACTTCTTCGAGACCCAAAATACCAACTACGAAGTGGACGGGCGAGCCAGTAAATAGAAACCAAAAAAACGGAGCCAAATGGCTCCGTTTTTATATATTTGTCCTAGTCTAAGATCCCGCTTGCAAAAACTAATTCCCCTACTTCCCGGCCGATTGTCCGCCGCCAGAATTCGGCTTGTTCGTCTGGGGTCATCTCGGATATATATTTCCCGCTTTGCGGATCAATCTGAATAGACTCAAGCGGGTAGCCGGCAATGACTTTGGGGCTCGGCTGACTGACAAAAATGCGCGGCGACTTGAGGCTAATGCTCTTCTGCCGACCGTCGGGATGAGCTAGGCAGAAGCCATACTCAAAGTATCCATTAATCCTCCCGCCCAAACTTCTAACCAAAGCAGCATAATACTCTAGCGCCTCTTGATCCGAGGGCCGACCGCTATGGCCCGGCAAACGCCTGACATGGACGCCGGGTTGGCTTTCCAGACTTAGACCGTCAAAGAAAAGAGCATTATCTAAGGAAAGGACCGGTTGCCCTATAGACAGAGAATATGCAGTGGCTTTGGCGACTGCATTCTCCTGAGGCGTTTCTCCCGCTTCTTCAGCTTCTGGGATATCAGCCGGAAGGGCTAAGACAAAAATGCCCAAAGGCTCCAGGACGCTGGCCATTTGATCCAGCTTGGCCGGATTCTTGGTGCCAATGACTAATTCCATATTAATCTAATATCCTCAAAGAATCGCTCCAATTTCGTCTAGCCTGGCTGTCTGAGGCGCCGTCAAAGACGGCCGGGGCCTGGCCAAGGCTCAAAAAAACGAATTTATCCGGCACCTCTGGATTCATGAGAAAATATTGGCGGCTGTTTGTCTGGCTATATCCAGCCGGACAATTAACGCTATTTTGCCACCAAGGCTCGTTGGAGTCGGCAGGAGGCGGGAAAGAAATCACGGCCGCTTGATATCCAGCCGGAAGGAGCTCTCCCGGAGCGGGCCGATATTCTTGGGCGAAACAGTCAGTCGGATCGTACCCGACTAGAAAACGCTCGGCTATAGCCTGTTCCAGACTAGAAGCAGGGTCTTTGACAAATACTTCTACGGACTGGTCGTCGACAGATATCTTCCCGGCCGACTCGCTAATAGCAGGATTGAGTTCGGCATCGGGGCGATAGGTGAAACCAAGGCCAAGGCTCGGGGAATAATATAATTTGGTGCCCGCCTCCTTGTTGGCCAGATCAAAAACCTGCTCCAGGCTCGAAGAAGTTGGCTCTGCAACATCGCTGGTCTGAGGCGGCTGACGGAAAAAGAAATAGCCGGCCAAACCGACAATAATTACAAGTAGCAGACTTAACCAGGCTTTCTTGTTGTTTTTGAAAATCATATATTATTTATTTTACCCATTCCACTACTTCACTAACCGGACGCCTGGTCTTGGACTTTTGGTCGGTCAGGCGATAGCCGAAAGCAGCTAGGCAAACTAATCTGAAATGTTCCCTATCTAAAATACCGCGCTTAGCCAGAATATCTTCTACATTATCCAAATCAAAGCCCTCTATCGGGCAGGAGTCTATACCCAAGAGAGCCGCCGTTGTCAGCATGTTCGCCAAGGGTATATATGCCTGGCGTCGAGACCAGCCCCAGAGCTGTTCTTCTCCATCCAAATGGAAATGCTCGGTCTGAAACTGGCGAAGACGTTCTTGCCGGGCGGCGATGACTTCCGGCGGACTCTTCTGGACTTCTGCCATGGTCCTAGCAATATATTCCGAGTCAAAACGCATATCGGCTCCGCGTCGAGCGAGAATGGCAAGAAAATGCGGGGCGCTCGCCAGCTGTTTCTGCCCGCCCCAGCAAACCGGGCTGATTTCTGAACGCAGCTCAGGATTATCTAGAATAAGAAACTTCCAGGGCTCCAAGCCGAAAGAGCTTGGGGACAAGCGCCCGGCTTCTAAGATAACTTCAAAATCTTCATCATTAATTTTCTTATCCAAAGCGAACTCCTTGCAGGCATGGCGAAAATTAATGGATTTAATAATTACCTCTCTTATGCCCATATAAAAAATTCAGCTAGACATTCATTTACTAACATTGGAAGGCTAACTCTTGGTGATAAAATTAAATTTTATCTTATTTGTCTCTTCTAGCAGCCGCAGAGTGCCAGTGACCGAGTCATTGCCGTTATCCCTAATGCGCAACTGCTTACCCAGCTCCTTTTGTAGAGGGGTAAAGAACTCATCTGCCCAAGACGGAGCCAGAACTTCCAAATTTTCAAAATCAACCTCTATGATTTCATTGCCCAAATTTTTATAATCAGAATTAAAGGCCGCTAAAGCTTCTTTGCCTAGCTGGCGGGACACAAGAATTGCCCCGAATTTTGCTATTTTCAAAACCATATAATTAAAAATTAATTATCGCCAAGCAGCCATGGAATGACTTGGCATTTTTTCTAATAAGCATTCGTTTATCTTTTTTATTGATTAGCAATTCAGCCGAACCGCTCCTGAAAGTCAGCCCCCAGGGGAGTCTCTCGAAATTCTGCCTTACCCATTTCAGGCCGTTACCACGATTTTCCGGGGCCCGTCCAGAAATGATTTCCGTAAAAGCAACTTTAAGGGCTTCAGCGTCATCTTTTATGCCTGGCCTGACTTTGCGCAAGGTTTCTAGGATGCCGCGCCCCCGGTCAGCCAGGACTATCAGACGCTTATTAAGGTTATAAGCGAATAAGAGGCCGGCGACATCCGGAAAGTTACCGAGGTTATGCCCAAAAGTATTGTCACCGATCTCGCCGACAACCGATACAAGAATGCTCCAATTATTTGAAGGCCCTAAATTATTATCCAAATCAGATAATACCCGGTATAAGCGCCCCTGAAAAACCGAACTATCTTGGCAAAATATCGATTGATAAGGCAAAAACGGATGTTTAGCCGTCACCCACTTTTCAGTATAGGCAGACAAGTTATTGAACAGATATGATTCTAGATCTTTACGATAATAAAAGCGGTGACCGCGAGCCTGGCTGCGGACAGCTTTAAGCAGGCCGCTCCTATCAAGTCGCCTCAGGGTATCCGCCGAAATATGCAAAAAATCGGAGGCCTTTTTAATCCCCAGCCTCTCCTCTTTGATATTAATAATATCTTGGTTAATCATATTGATAAGTATATTTTAGACTATTCTTTTAAATTAGGCAAATATTTTAAATAATTTATCTAATATGAGCTAAACTGAATATTCAAAACTATGCAAAATTTGGAGTTGTCTAAAAACAAAAAAACAAGACTTCCCGCCTTGTTTTTTGTGCTGATAATTTACCTTTTGGCGCGGTTTCTATCCACTTCTTTAAGAATCTGCTTGCGCAACCGGATATTTAGCGGGGTAATTTCCAAATATTCATCCTCGTTCATCACGCTCATGCCTCTCTCCAGGCTCAGCTCCCAGGGCGGTGTCAAGATGATGGCCTCATCGGTCCCGGAAGCGCGGACATTGGTCAGCTGCTTGCCCTTGATTGGATTAACGGTCATGTCGTTGCCTTTAGCCACATTGCCAATAACCATGCCTTCATAGACCTCGGTGTTAGGCTTGATATATAAAACGCCTCGATCTTGGAGGTTCCATAAGGAAAAAGCCAAAGCCTTGCCTGTGGTCATCGAGATCATAGAGCCGAGTGCGCTCTTTTCAATGTCTCCCGCATGCTTCTTGAAGCCGATCAGGTGGGAGCAGAGGATGCCCTCGCCGCGAGTCGCCACTATGAAATCATTACGATATCCCAGAAGACCGCGGGTGGGGATTTCAAATACCAGGCGTGTCTGGCTATTGTGGCTCTTCATATCGATCATTACCCCGCGGCGCCTGGATACATTTTCCATAACCGTGCCGGTATAGACATCGGGGATATCAATTAATAGTTCTTCATATGGCTCCTGCTTCAGGCCGTCTGCTTCCTTGATAATGACTTGCGGCTGAGATACCTGAATCTCATAGCCTTCGCGACGCATATTCTCAAGCAGGACGGCAATATGGAGCTCGCCCCGGCCGTACACCTTGTAATAGCTGGGGTCGGAAAAATCTATTTTCAGGCCGACATTTATCTCCAGCTCCTTTTCCAAGCGCTCTCTGATCTGGCGATTGGTGACGAACTTCCCTTCCCGGCCGGCAAAAGGAGAATTATTGACCAAAAAACTAAGACAAATGGTCGGCTCATCAATGCTTATCGCCGGCAAAGCTTCGTTATCCGGCCCGTCAGTAATGGTTTCACCGATATCAATGTCAGGCAGGCCGGCGATTAGGACTATGTCACCAGAAAAGGCCTCCGACACTTCCTGCCGGCTCAAGCCCTTGAAGGTAAAGAGCTTGGTAATCTTGCCAGCATGCGTCTCCCCGTTCAGTTTAATGGTATAAACGCTTTGCCCGGCCTTGATTGATCCGCTGTAGATGCGGGAAACAGCACAGCGACCCAGAAAATTATCATAGGCGAGATTGAAGGGCTGGACGGCTAAGGACTGGCTATTTGACTCGGCTGAGGAAGCCGGCTCAACGGTCTGCAAAATAATATCCAAAAGCGGATTGAGGTTATCCGCCAGATTATCGGCCGCCAGGCCGGCCTTCCCTTCCCGACCAATGGTATAAATGATTTTGAAGTTAAGCTGTTCGTCGCTGGCGCCAAGATCCAAAAATAATTCATAGACCATTTCCACAACTTCGGCCGGACGGGCCGCCGGCTTATCTATTTTGTTTATCGCCACAATCGGCTTGAGGCCCAGTTCCAAAGATTTCTTCAGGACGAACTTAGTCTGCGGCATCGGCCCTTCCTGGGCGTCCACCACGAGCAGGACGCAGTCAATGGAACGCAAAACGCGCTCCACCTCCGAGCTGAAATCGGCATGCCCTGGAGTATCCACCAGGTTTATCTTGCTGTCCCTATAGAAAAGACTGGCATTCTTGGCGTAGATAGTAATGCCTCTTTCCTGCTCCAGGGAATTGCTATCCATACTGACGCTGTCGTCAACCATGCCATTTTGGCGAAGCAGGGCGTCGGTAATGCTAGTTTTGCCATGATCAACGTGGGCAATAATGGCGATATTTCTAATATCCATATAAATATAACAGGCCGGCTTAACCGGCCCTGATTATCGGTCTTCGGGTCTTAAGTCGTTTTGCTTTAACTGCGGAGAGTGAGGGATTCGAACCCTCGATACCTTGCGGTATACACGCTTTCCAAGCGTGCGCACTAGACCACTATGCGAACTCTCCCTGAGCCGGATTACTCCAGCTTGCGCTTGACCAAACTGCCCAGGCCTTCAATAGTATCGCCGTTTGAATCGACGAAATCGTCATAGGGTCTGGCGCCTAGAATCATCTCCTGGCCAAGAAACATGGTCGGCGCGCCCAAGACTCCATAGCTTCCAGCTTGGGCGACCATACCCTCTATTCTTTCCGATTTCTGACTATTAGTCAAGCAGGCGGAAAAAGCTGTTTGGTCCAAGCCGATTTCCCCGGCGCCTATCGCCAAGCTATCCTCCTGAAGCTGCTCTGTCTTGGCCTGGCTGAAGAGGAAGGCTCTCATTTCCTTCCATTTTCCTTGTTCGGCCGCGCACCAGACTGACAGGGCGGCTGGCTGGGAAAGAGGCTCTGTGTCCAAGATAAATGGCCTGATAATGATGCCGAGGCGGCCGTCTGACTCCTGCCTCAGCCTTTCCAGGGTATCGGCCAGAGCGGCGCTATACGGGCTGCTATAATCTTCGTAGACAAAGGCTAGGAGTTGAGCTTTGGCTGAACCAAAGGTCAAGTCCTCATCTTCCGCCTCCGGAGCTAACTTGGCTGCATAGCTCTGGGCCTTGGCTTCAGCCATGGGCGAGGAGGCTATTTCCAGACTTACCTGGCTTTCTTGCTTCCGGGAAAAAACAAAGAATACGGCCGCCACGCCGATGGCTAAAATGAGAACCAAAAAAAGATACTGGCGATTATTTTTCATATATTTAATTATATATTATTTTCCTATAGCTACCGCTGCCTGAAATATCGCCTCTTCCCGAAGGCGCGGCGCAATGAGCTGGAAGCCCACCGGCAGGCCATCCGCCTCCCCGGCCGGGAAAGAGGCGGCCGGCAATCCCGCCAGCGAAGCCCCGGTTAAAAATATATCTTCCAAATACATAGCCAAAGGATTATCCTTCTTCTCGCCCAGCTTGAAAGCCGGGTGAGGCGAAGTCGGGGTGAGGATGAGGTCAATCTTTTGAAAAGCCTTCACGAAATCTTGGTCGATAAGGGTCCGGACTGCCTGGGCTTTTTTGTAATAGGCGTCATAATAGCCGGCGCTTAGGGCATAGGTGCCGAGCATCACTCGGCGCTTCACCTCCGGTCCAAAACCCTGGCCGCGGGTCTGGTGATAGAAATCGCTCAGGCTCTTGGCCGATTCAGCCCCGCGCCCCCAGCCGATACCGTCGAAACGGGCTAGGTTGGAACTGATCTCTGAGGGCGTGATTATATAGTAGGTCGGAACCGCATATTTGGTATAGGGCAGGCTGATGTCAACGAGCTCGGCGCCAGCGGCCTGGAATTCCTTAGCTATGGCCATGACCAGCTCGCGCACTTTTGTATCTAGTTCCTTGATAAAGTACTCCTTGGGCAAACCAATCTTCAAGCCCTTCAAGCTGCCTCCCCTCTCCGAAACCTCATTATATTGAGGCACGGCCTCCGGAGCGCTGGTTGCATCCCTCTCATCCCGGCCAGCTATGACCTTTAGGACTAAAGCGGCGTCATAGGCGGTCTTGGCCAAAGGACCGATAGCATCGGTGGAGGAAGTCATGGAAATCAAGCCGAAGCGCGATACCCGGCCATAACTGGGCTTGAAGCCGCTGATGCCGCAAAAACTGGCTGGCTGGCGAATAGAGCCGCCGGTGTCTGATCCCAGGGCAAAAAGGCACATATGAGCCGCCACGGCAGCCGCGCTGCCACCGGAAGAGCCGCCCGGCACCCGTTCTAAATCGCGCGGGTTGCGGGTCGGGCCGAAGGCTGAGTTTTCGGTTGAGGCGCCATGGGCGAATTCATCCAGGTTAGTCTTGCCTAAAAGCACGGCCCCGGCTTCTCTTAGCCTCTTAATAATAGTGGCATCGTACGGAGCAACATAGTTCTCAAGTATCTTGGAAGCGGCCGTGGTTTTGAGGCCCTTGGTCATGATGTTGTCCTTGCATAAATAGGGGATGCCAAGCAGGGCCCCCCTTTCCCCAGCCTGCAAGCGCTGGTCGGCGCTAGCCGCGGCTTTGAGGGCGCCGGCTTCGTCAACTAGCAAGCAGGCATGAATATCAGAATCAGCCTGGCTGATCTTATCCAGACAGTCTTTAGCTAGCTCGACCGCGCTTATTTTCCCCTTGTCCAAAGCGGCTCTGGCTTCCCTGATTGTCATCTCATTTAAAGGCATATTAGAGCACGCGTTTTACTTTAATCCGGCCTTGGTCCAGCTCGCCTTGGCTAAGGGCGGCGCCAAGCTCGTCTGTATCCCAATCTTCGAAGTCGTCGTTTCTGAAAACATTAACCAGGCCGCTTACCTGGGCGGTGGCCACGAC
This sequence comes from uncultured Gammaproteobacteria bacterium, assembly GCA_964431625.1. Classification (GTDB taxonomy): domain Bacteria; phylum Patescibacteriota; class Patescibacteriia; order Patescibacteriales; family UBA12465; genus UBA12465. Next base: position 9,220 of record CAYSJT010000023.1, read on the forward strand.
TTTCTTGGTGTCCACTGCCTCAAGCTGACGGACATAATCCAAAATAGAATCCAATTGAACGCCAAAAGCCTCGCTTTCTGCGGGGCTCAATTCCAAGCGGGCTAATTCAGCTATATGTTGTATTTCTGCCTGGCTAATAGCCATATTATTTCAAAAGATTCAAAAGCTCGTCCTCGCCTATCGTCTTTATGCCCAGGCGCCTGGCGGCTTCGTATTTGGAGCCGGGATCATCGCCGACCACGACGTAATCGGTGTCTTTGGTGACGCTATCCTTGATACGGCCTCCTTCCGCCTTTATTCTATCTTTCGCGGCCTCGCGTGTCAAACCGGGCAAAGTGCCAGTCAGAACGAAAATCTTGCCTTCTAGGGGCCTTTTCTGGCCCCTAGCTATATCTACACCTAATCTGAGTCCTCTAGCTTCAAATTTAGCCAAAAGTTCAATATTGACCGCCTGGCGCCAGAAATCAAAAAGGCTCTTGGCCACCACCGGGCCGATATCAGCTAAGCTGGCCCAATCTTCCAGGCTCACCCGGCTGGCGGCTTGTATCAGCTCGGAAGGAGATATGTTTTTCTTGCCCTTGAAATTGAGATGACTGGCGACCGTTTCAGCCGTCTCCGTACCCACATGGCGTATGCCCAGGGCATATATGAATCGGGACAGAGAGAGATTCCGGCGGGAATCAATGGTTGCCAGGACATTCTCCGCTTTCTTCTCGGCAAAGCGCTCCAGGCTGAGCAGACTGCTCTTTTCCAGGCCATAGAGGTCGGCGGCGTCTTTGACCAGGCCGCTGGTCATAAACTGCTCGATGAGCTTGGCGCCCAGACCGTCTAAGTCGGCCGCGCCTTTGGAAACAAAGTGAATTATCTGCCGAAGCTTGACGGCATAGCAGCGACGGTTACGGCAACGATATAGCACGCCATCCTTATCTTTCTCCACTTCCCCCTGGCACATCGGGCACCTGACCGGGGCGGAAACCGCCTTTTCCCGGCCGCTGCGCAAACTATCTAATACTTTAACTACCTTGGGAATGACATCGCCGGATCTTTCGATGATGACCGTGTCCCCTATCTTGAGTCCCAAGCGCTTTATCTCATCGAAATTATGGAGTGTGGAGCGGCTGATGAGCGCTCCGCCGACCTTGACCGGCTCTAAGATAGCGGTGGGGGTGAGGGCGCCGGTGCGGCCGACCTGCCAGCTGATATCCAAAACTTTAGTCGTGGCCTGCTCGGCCGAGAACTTATAGGCCATCATAT
>CAYSJT010000024.1:0-9814 GCA_964431625.1 uncultured Gammaproteobacteria bacterium
CATTGTCACTCCGGCCAAGCTTCTTCTCATTGACCCCCAGGACTATCGTCTTGACACCGCCGCCCTTGGCCGGAGCTGAAAGAATGACTTTCCTGGCGCCGGCTTTGAGATGGAGAGCCAGTTCGGCCTTGGCCCGGAACTTGCCGGTGCACTCCAAGACCACGTCTACGCCGAGCTTCTTCCAGGGCAGCTGGGCCGGATCCTTAACGGAAAAGACCGGCACCTTATTGCGGCCGATAAGCAGATTATCCTTGCCGGCTTTGACTTCCAGGGGAAAAATCCCATAACAGGAATCATGCTTGAGGAGCTGAGCTAAGGTAGCCGGATCGCCCAGATCGTTTATAGCCACCAGCTTGAGCTCGGGAAAGCGAGTGGAGATAATCTTGGCCGCCGCCCGGCCGATGCGGCCGAAGCCGTTGATAGCGACATTGGTCTTTTTCATAACAAAGATAAATAATAGCTTAATTATTCTTCAAATATTATAGCATACCGGGGAGGGATATAAAAATCCCCGGAACTGATGCATTAAGCAATCAAATTCCGGGGAAAGTGGATCATCGGACATAGGAAAAGACCATGGTACCGTATTTAATACCGGTGCTAGAGTCAACATAGCCAGCATCTATTTCTAAATTCATCCCGTTAACGCTAACACAGACGGCGCGAAGAACATCTTCTTTGTCTTTGACGAAAAAAAGCCATTCGCGGCTAATTGAACTCAGGTTTTTGGGAATGGAGCTAAAAACTGCTCCATAAACATGGGCCAGCTTGCATTCAGCCGCCTGTATTCCGGCCATTTCTGCAACTATTTGCACGGTTACGCTGGACTCAAGAAGATTCTGATAGGCGATATCAACCGATTCAGGCAGGCCTGTCTCTATCTTGTCGCCAAACCAGGAAATAAATCTCGTTCCCACCCTGGCAAAGCGAGGCGACCCATCATTGTCTGGCCTGACAACGAATTTTCCGGAAGCTTCGAATCTTTTACTGAAAATATTGACCCTGAAAAGGGATGATCTTTCCCCTAAAATACGCTTGCCACCTGGACGCCGGCAGATTACCCGGCTACCCCGGCTGATCTTTGCATTATCCGAAGCGAAGAAAGATCTGATATTCCAGCCTTCCTTTTCCCAGCTAACAACGACTGTTCCCAGGGTGCCGAGCTTGTCGCGGACAAAACAATAATTCCCGCTGCCATTAATTTGCAGCTCGCCCTCTTCGCCTTTGGGCTGAAGGGAAAGCAAGTAGTGAAGCTCAAAGAGAGTAATTTCCGCTTCCATCTGCCCGCCCAGGAGCTTTAGGATGTGATTATCAGGGGCCTCCTGAATGACATCCCTGACCCAGAGGCTGCTGCCCCGGAAGCACCTTTCTTCTTTGGCATTAAAATTAGTCAGAAAGTGTACGCTCTTAGTCGTGATTTTTATCACTCTCGGGCCTTCCGAAGCCACCAGTAACTTGATGTCGGCGATGAATCTTGAGCCATGTTCCTGAGGAGGCACCTGGATGAAGCTGCCGAGGGACGCTAATACATCGTCCACTATTCTGTGATAATCCGGCTGTCGCATAGCCACGGCTTTGTTGAACAAAGCGATGGCGTCGCTTGGATTTCTAATTGCCCACTGGATATCTTCAGATGACATCTCTTCAAATGCCCTCTGATGTTCGACCAGCATGGCGGCTAACTTGTTTGTCTGTGTGTTTTTGGCTATTTCTTCCAATTTTTACAGATTGTTAAAAATACTAACCGCGCTTCCCGGCGGCCTTGGGTCAGCTTAGTTATTCCAAGCTTCCCAAGATGTTAGCATTAAAAAGCATAAATATCAACTAATTAATAAAGGATAAGTAAAAATGGCCATAATAGCCATTTTTATCATAAATCAATAAATTATCTCCTTCTCCGCCTCCGTCTCCGGCTATTCTTCTTGTTCTTGGAGTCCTGGGATTCCGGCCTCTTTTCCGACTTGTTCCCGGAGGTCCTTTCTCGATCGGCCCGGAGGCTAGCTCTCTCCTCTTCCCTTTCCCGGGCTTCCTCTTCCAAGTGCCGACGCTCCTTCTCCTGTTTCTCCTTGCGATTTATATCTACCTCCACTATAGTCCGGCCTTCGCCCGGCCTCTCGCTCTGGATTTCCACCGTTACCGTCTGCTTGAGAACATGGTGGCCGATAACGGTGCCCCGGATTCCGTCAATGTTGACTTTAGTACCGAGCGGCGGCAGCTTCCCGGCCATTTCCTTGTAGCCTTCATATTCATAGGCCAGGCAGCACATCAGGCGTCCGCACATGCCGGAAATCCGCTCCGAGCCGCGATGAACGACCTGCTGGGCTTCGGCCATCTCAGAGGTGATTGAGGAGAAGTCGGAGATAAAGCCGCGGCAACAGAGGCCCTGGCCGCAGGGACCGCAGTCCCCGGCCAGCCTGGCCTCGTCCCGGCTGCCTATCTGGGTCAGACGGATATTGGCGCTGAATCGTCCAGCCAGCTCTTTGACCAGTTCGCGAAAGTCCACCCGGCCGTCAGCCACGAAAGCGAAATTTATCCGGCTCTTGTCAAAAGAAAAATGGACATCAACCAGCTTCATCGGTAGATTGAGGCGCTCAACGGCCGACCGGCAAGCCTCCATGGCTTCCGCCTTCTCTTCTGAGCTGGCCAGGCGGCAGACATCATCATACTCGGCCCGGCGCAGGACCGGTTTCATTTCCCGGGCTTCGCTCTCAGTCTTGGCTTCATTGCCCACCTTGATAATGCGCCCGACATCTTGGCCTAAATCCGTCTCAACAACAATATAATCTCCCGGCGCCAGGCTGCTGTCGCTGGAACTAAAATCATATGATTTGTCCCAAGGCGCGAATTTTATCTGAACGATTGGCATATATAAACGGCCCCGGAAAGACCGGGGCCGAAAAAATCTTAGAGAGAGTAGCGGACGAAACGGAGAATCTTGGCCCCGGACAATATATCCTTAACCTTCTTCTTTTCGTCTTTGATGTATTCCTGCTCGAGCAGGCAGACTTCGCTGTAATACTTGCCCATCTTGCCGGCCACGATCTTCTCGACCATTTCCGCCGGCTTGCCTTCGCCAAGCAACTGGGCCCGATATATCTCCTTTTCCTTATCCATCTCCTCCTGGGCCACTTCTTCCGGGCTGATATACTTGGGGTTAGCCGCGGCTACCTGCATGGCCACTTCCATGGCCAGCTCGGCCTTGCCCGGCTGGTCCAGGGCGACGAGCACGCCCATCCGCCCGCCGAGGTGGGAATAGGCGGCAACGGAAGCGCCGGATATTGTTTCAAAACGGCGAAGCTCCATTTTCTCGCCAATAGTGCCGCTGAGCGCATCCAGGCTGTCCTTAACATTTGAGGCTTCAAGGCTAAGGCCCAAGAGATCATCAAGAGAAGTCGGGCGCTTGGCTTTGACAAGCTCCAATACGGACTCGGCAAAGGCCTGGAACTTCTCGTTCCGGGCGACGAAATCGGTCTCCGAGCTGAGCTCGAAGACATAGCCTTCGCTGCCGTCGGAGCTTATGCCTACTTTGATTACGCCTTCGCTGGTATCGCGGCCGCTACGCTTGGCCGCTTTGGCAATGCCTTTCTTGCGCAGAATTTCCACGGCCTTATCCAGGTCGTTATCGGCTTCTTTGAGCGCCTTCTGGCAGTCAACCATGCCGGCGCCGGTCATTTCGCGCAATTTTTTTATAAGTTCCATATTTTTAATGATTGAAAATTATTTTTCCGCCTTCTTCTGGGCAGACAGGAGGGACTCTTTGACTGCGCCTAGAATAAGATCAATTGTCTTGGTTGAATCGTCATTGGCCGGAATCGGGTATGAGACCAGTTCAGGATTGACGTTAGTGTCGCAAACGGCGATGATGGGGATATTCTTCTGAATTGCCTCGCGGACAGCCGTCTCCTCCTCCTTGATATCCCAGACAAAAAGGGCGTCGGGCAGCTTATTGAGCGAAGTCAGACCGCCGACCCTCTCTTCCAAGCGGGAAATTTCCCGATCGAATTCCAGGCGTTCTTTCTTGGTATATTTCTCCAGCTTGCCGGCATCGCGCTTCTCAACTAGATCAAGATATTTCTTGACCGACTTCTTGACGACGGCAAAGTTGGTGAGATAGCCGCCGAGCCATTTGCCGACGATATACGGCTGCTTGGCTTCTATCGCCACCGCCTGCATAGTCTTGGCGACCTGCTTCTTGGTGCCGACGAACAAAATGCTTTTGCCCTCGCCAACCAGCTGGGACATGAATTCCATGGCCTCAGCCAGCTTCTCCTGGGCCTTCTTGAGGTCGATGATATAGACGCCGTTTTTGGAAGTGAAGATGAAAGGCTTCATCTTCGGATGCCAGCGGTTGGTCCGATGGCCGAAGTGCATGCCGGCTTTGAGCATGTCTTCGAGCTTGGGGGTCTTGGTCATATTTTTCTTTGTGACTTCTGCCTCCCTGCCCGGAAAGCTCCGGGAAGAAAAATAGGAGGCATGATATTAGTAAATAAAAAGAGGCTGCTTTTAGAGGCAAAACCTCTGTTTCCAGAATATACTAATTAACCGCTATTGTCAACTGGCTGGCTCATGATTAACTAAGATTGCTGAAAAAATTCCCGAGAGGCCTGATTAAAGGCTTGGGCGGCTTGATTATAGGCATCCAGCTTAATCCGATAACCGGCCAAGTCTTCATTATAAGCCTTGACCAGGCTATTATATGTCGGCACCAGCTGATTATATTGCTCTGTCTGCCCGCTATCATAATAAACTTCCATTTGCTCCCGTAGCTGCCTGATTTCCTGTTCCTGCCTGCCTAGATCCTCGCCCATGGCCGTTATCTCTTCCCTCTGGCTGGATAGGGCTGCCTCCTGAAGACGCAGGGATTCGGCAGTTTGCCTGACTAAGCCGGCCCGGCCATAGACTAAGCCGAGGCTGGCTTGCTTTATCTCCGCCCTGCCCAACCCGGCCGGATTGAAAAGGTCGCTGAAGCTGCCTGAGCCAGCCTCGGCCTGGCCATTGATTGACCGCGGGATGACTCCGACTGGGAAATAATTGGTCGTTTCCAAGTAGCAATAGCCGCTGCCATTTAAAGAATACTCTTTCGGACAGCTGATGCCCAGGGCCGTGTGGTTTATATCCGGCAAATCAATAATAGCCGCCCCATAGCCTAGGGCGCGCAAAATGGCCACAGCCAGAAAAGTCTTGTCCGAGCAGACGCCGCGGTTGAGATAGAGGGTCTCATAGGGGTAATAGACTGGAGTATTGCCGGCATCGAGCTTAGCCTGGTCATAGGGGATGAACTGGACCATGGCCAGAGCATACTCCGCAGCCTGGTCCATATTCCATCCTTCGGCCCTGGCTTTAGCTTGAACAGCCGCCACTATCTGGCCGATTGCATCGTCTTCGGGGCGAAGCTTGAGAAAAAGCCCGTAGAAAGCATCGCGTAAATCAGCCGGCGCCTGGCCGGAACTATAGGTATAGACTTTAGGCGATGATTGATAGGCGATAAACATCTCTTCTTTCAGATTGAGTCTCAGACTCTGATTCTGGTTGCCGTAACGAAAAGAAAAGTCATGGGAATAGCCCGATTCTGACTCGTAGGCACTGGCCAGGCTAATCAGGCTAAGGTCGCTGTTGGTAATTCCCAAACCCAGCTCCCGCATCAGAGTGAAAGCGTCGTCCGGCCGGCCGAGATAGCGCAGCTTCAAGTCCAGGGGGCTGATATAATACGCTTGGCCCTGGGCCTCCACCCTGAGCAGAATTCGCCCGCTCAGCCGTCTGGGAGCAATCCCGGCAAAAGAAAGAAAGTCGTTCTCTGAGACGCCCAAGCCCATCTCCCTCATCAAGGCAAAGGCGTCGTCCGGCCGGCCGAGGTAGTGCCGTTTCAAATCCAACGGATTGACATACCAGGCCTGCCCCTTATCCTCCACCTGCAGCAAAATACGGCCGCTAAGCCTTGAAGCCAAACTCAAATCAGCCGCTTGGACCGGCTTGAGGAAAAGCGCCAAAGCTATTAGAGCTAAAAACGGCAGATAGAAAAAGCGGCGAAGCTTCATATTAGTCTACCAAGCTAATAAACATATCCCTGTCCGGCGGCTGGGGCAGATGGCTGGCGTCGTTGATAAAAGCAATCTTCACGTAGCCTTGCCTGTCAATAACGACCTTGGTGATAGATGATTGGAATATTTCCAGAGAAAGAAAACCGATCACGTCCGAATTCAGGATGCCGGTCACTATTGACTTGATTAGGTTGCCGTGGGTGAAAACGGCTATCCGCTTCCCGCGGTGCAGCTTGAATATTTCAGCCAAAGTTCGGCGCACCGCCGCCTGCATTTTATTCAGATCTTTGTCCAGCTTGGAATACGGGGCGAAACGCCTTGTTCTTTCCCTCTCACTCATATTGAAATACTTGATCCGATGCCAATCGCGCCAATCTATCTCATCCAGACGCGGATCAGTCAGGCTGGAAAGGCCTGATGCCTTGATGAAGGCGGCCGCGGTCTCTTGAGACCTGACCAAATTGCTAGTATAGATGCGCTCTATCTTCATCTTCAGAAGTCTCCGGGTCAGATAACTCCGCTGCTTGAGGCCGACTCTGGAAAGCGGCATATTCTTCTCGCCGAGCGATTTCTCCTGCTTGTAGTCAGGGTGGCAATGGCGAATCAGAAAAATTTCGGTATAGGGCCGCTTGGTCTCCGGCTTGAGCTTGAGATATGGATTCTTGTACATAAATCCTAGAGCCGATTCTCAATAAATTCCCAATTAAGAAGATGGCGCAAGACGGCATCAAGATAATCAGCCCGCCGGTTGCGGTAGTCGACGTAATATGAGTGCTCCCAGACATCAACGGCAATCAGAGGCTCTAGGCCATGGGCCAAAGGATTGTCGGCATTGGCCGTCTTCATGATAGCCAGCTTGTCGCCATCCTTGGCCAGCCAAGCCCAGCCGCTGCCGAACTGGGACATGGCTGTTTCCTTAAACTGGACATAGAACGAATCTAAGGAACCGAAAGCTTGCGAAATAGCCGATGCAATCTTCTCTCCCGGCTCTTTAGTCGAGTCGGCCGGCCGCAGGTTCTGCCAGAAAAAATCATGATTATATACCTGGGCGGCATTATTGAAGATGGCCGCCTTGTCCTGGCTGCCGGCCGTCTGCCTGATTATCTCCTCCAGGCTGGCTGTTTCCAAATCCGTGCCCGCAATCAACTTGTTGAGATTGTCAACATAGGCTTGGTGATGCTTGCCATAATGGAAATCCAGGGTCTCCTGGGACATGTGCGGCTCAAGTGCCGCCCGGTCATAGGGCAAAGTCATTAAAGTAAACATAAAAATTATAAGATTAATGAATAATGTGATTATAGTATAACAAAAATAAGACCCTCCGGTCTAATCTTGACTCCTGGCAGGAATTAATGGTAGATTCTAATCAGCCATATTGAACAAAACGAGCGGCCGGCAGAGGCTAATTCTGCTTTGGTCATACGCATCGAGGCCCTGCCCGGCTCCGCTCGCTTCTTCAAGAGTTCATTATAATATTAAAGATAAGTGCCCCTTTCTCTGTCGACTCCCAGTGGCGACTAAAGTAACATCTGACCGCCTTGCCATGACGCATCACTCGCGGACAGATATACTAACTAAAACTAGGCCCACATAGAAAAAACGATTTCCAGGCTACCGGGATAGGAGCTGGGGCACACCAAAAATAACCCGCTTTATACAGGCGGGTTTTATCTTGACTTTTTTAAGCAGATAGCTTAATATAATCAGGCACATTAAAGATAATTCGGCGCGTCCGGGAAAGGAGTCGCGAAGCAACTTGGTGCCAGCCGTAAAAGCTCGGCCAGCTCGAAGCCAGACAATCGCTCAAGTGCAGCGTGCGTTGCCCTGCCATGGATGGGCAAGCTGAGCCAAGCCGCCAACAGGCTTCAAGCGCACCTCATGGCGCCTCTCGTCGTACGGCCAGACGTAAATCTCCTGCTCAATTTGCGGGGTTCTCCGAGGAAACGGAGGTCGGCCTTCTGCCAGTTCGAAAGGACAGGGGACAACGAGATCCTCATTAGGAATTACTTGCCCGCAATTGCCAATCCCGACGCGCCCCAGAACAGTCCCCGCCCTAAACCAGCGGGGATTTTTTTAACTCTCGCCTCAGCTTCTGATAATGCGGCACGGTCTCGGCTACCAGGCGCCAGAAACGCGGCGAATGATTCATCTCCTTGAGATGGCAGAGCTCGTGGACGATGACGTAGTCGCGGGCCTCGGGCGACAGGCTGAGCAAGCGATAGCTGAAGCTCAAATTCCCGGCGCGGGAACAGCTGCCCCAGCGAGTCCGCTGGTCCCGGATGGAAACCTTGGCATAGCGCAATCTATAATGAGCATTGAAATACTCCAAGCGTTCCAAGATAAGGCGCCGGGCGGCTTCTTTATTATGAAGATAATTTTGCCGCCGCTGTGCCGGGCTGGGAACATCCTTTTGACCAAGCTTAGCCAGCTGCCTGCTTATCTCTTCCTGGCGGCCCAAAAGAAAAGCCTCGGCCCTAGCCAGGCTGACGTGATAAGGACGGACCAGGACGAGCCGGCCGTCTGAATGGATAATGAAGCGTATATGGCGTGAGCGCAAGTGGCGGCGGCTCAGGTACCTTATCTTCCTCCCGCCGAGCTCTATTTCTCTTTCCATCTATTTCCCTTCTTTTGCCTGGCGAGCTTCAAAATACCGGCAATAATCGCAGTTTGAGCCGCTCTTGGGCAGGCTGTCTTTTTCTAAACACCGCTTGGCGGCCAAGACCGCTCCCTCCACCCAAGCGTCATCTCCCTGATATGGGATCAGTTTGACTTCAAATTCCAATCGTCCGTCAAAGGCGGCTACATCGGTCCGGCCGTTGCAATAGACGAAGTAGCCGGTATCTGAGACTTCAAAGCCGTTACGGCGTAGCAGCCACTGGTATATCTCCATCTGGCGCTTGTATCCCATCTGCCAATCAGCGTCTATGTTCACTTCGCTCTCCTTGCTGGTTGACTTGTAGTCCACCACATAGACAATCCCCTTCCCGTCGGTCCAGAGGTCATCGACTGCGCCGGTAATTATCAGGTGGCTGCCAGGATGATGGTATTGCACCCCTTGGAAGTTCTCACGCCACTCATCTAGCTTCTCGTGCTGGAAGGGGATGAGCCTGAGGCCGTAGGCGGCCATCAGGGGATGGGTCTTGGCTCTGGCCCGATGCCAGTCGAACTCCTTCTTGAGCAGCTTGTCCACGGCTGAATTGAGATTGAAAGGAAAGCCGGGCGGCTGGCCGATGCCTAGGCGGCGATCAAGATAGAAACAGCGGGGGCAATTGAGAAAAAGCTCCAGCTTGGAACGGGAGAGCTTGAAAGGCGTCCGGCTCCCGGGCCTGAAGAGGTTCCGGGAGCGCTGAGGATTATAGTATTCAGACATATATTTGTATTATACCACACCCGGGAAAAATGACGGGATAGCTGGTTTGACAAAGCAAAAACAGACGGGTATTATATGCGTTTAGAGAACTTTGAAAAGAATAATAATTAATCAAAAAAGGAGGAGAAATGAAAGAAATCAATGAACTGACTGTTTACCTAAAAAAGAACGGCCTCAGCCTGGCCAAATCATGCCTGACCAAGCAATTCTGGAGATTGCCGGAAGAGCCGGATCGCCTCCTGGTCGTCTTCCTAGATGATCTGGCTTTGTCCGGATTCCGTTTGACAGGTAGCTTCCCCAGGAAAGGGGAAATAGCCGCTGCCCTGACCCATTTCTGGCTCACCGGGCCGCTCAAAAATCTGCCTAGCGATCTTGTTCCTTCCCACTACCGCCAGGGAGCTAATGC
>CAYSJT010000025.1:0-9283 GCA_964431625.1 uncultured Gammaproteobacteria bacterium
TATTGGCTCTCATCGCTGTAATCCGGGTCATAGGTCAGGGCGCTTTCATGGATGATGACGCTGGTGGACAAGCCAAGGGCGTGATAGACCGGAGCCATCCAGCCGGCGCCGACTCGAGCTAGATAGTCGTTGACCGTGACTAAATGCGCCCCCTTGCCTTCCAAGGCATTGAGATAAAGCGGCAGGGTGGCGACGAGGGTCTTGCCTTCGCCGGTCTTCATTTCCGCTATCTGGCCGCGATGCAGGACAATGCCGCCGACAAGCTGGACATCGTAATGGCGCTGGCCTAAAACTCGGCGGGAAGCCTCGCGGACAGCCGCAAAGGCTTCGGGCAGGATGTCATCCAGGTTTTCTCCAGCGTTTAGACGCGACTTGAAATCGACTGTTTGCCCCTTCAGCTCGGCCTCGCTAATAGACTGGAACTTTGATTCCAGGGAATTTATCTTCTCAATTATCGGAGACAGTCGCTTGATTATCTTCTCATTCGGGTCGCCTAATATCTTGTCCCAAAGGCTCATATGTATTTTTAGCTAATTTTATATAAAAATAATCTGGGCTAAACTGCTTGCTAGCTCTAACATTAGTATAATACGTCTGGGGAGTAAAATAAATATTGACTAAGATGATAAAAGATGATAGTTTTGAAAAATCAGTTCCTTGAAAATCAACCAAAAAAAGATGCCATGAAAAAACAAAAAATCCTGAACGTCATCATGCTGATTATTTTTTTTATTATCGCGGCCATAGCCAGCGTGCATGCCCATGACAACGACACCATCGAACCCGGACTCGCCTTCATCGGCGGGACGGAAATTGAAGCTCTCTCAGGCTATGAAAACCGGGCCGGCGTTCCCTTCTCCGAAGCGGAAAAAAAGGCTTTAGAAAGAGACGGCAGCGTCTCGAAAAACCTGACAGCCATCTACCTGGCCAAACTCTTCCCGCCCCAAACTTGGACCGAAGAAGTGGAGGAAGTATATGTTTTGGATGGAAAACGGATTATACGATCCCATACCAACATCAATGTCCACCTGCCCAGGACGAGCTTTCTCGTCGCAGTTCTCTGGCTCATTCTCTTGCCTATCTGCTTTATCATCTTCGGCTCTTTGGACCAGCTGGGTTTTTCTAAGAAAGGATTCTTCTGGATAATCTTCGCTCTGGCCGCCAATCCGCTGATTGCCGGCTTTGTCGGCTGGATGGTCCGTCTGACTTCTCATATTGATCCGGGATACTACAGTTTCCCCGGACTGCTCGTCGGACTTATATTAGGCATAGCTTTGGGAATACGGGCAATGCTCAGAGAAAATTCTGCCCCCTTTATCTTACTGGTGATGGTGCTGGGCATCGTGCTAAACATCTTCGGCGCCATGTTCTTCCAATATGGCTTCACCCCTGTAGTTTGGCACTACCTGCTCTGGCTAGGCGGCTGCGGCATCGTCTCTCTGATAATCAGAGAGGTGCGCCTCACCCGGGCCTTGAGAGCAGAAATGGAAAACGATATCTACTAAAACAAACAAAAAAAACCGCCCTAAAAGGCGGTTTTTCATTTGATAATATGAGTATCCCTAACTTCGTTTCACCTTGGCTTCCAGCTTCTCCTTATACTTCTTAATCACTATTTCCAAATGGTCCTTGACCTTGTCTATCGCCTTATACAAATCCTTTTCCGTCTTCTCTACTCTCAGGATATCATGCGGCACCTGGAGGTTGACCTCGGCCCTGAATATCTCCCCCTTATTCTGCCCGCCGACGCTCTTCTCTATCTCCACGTCGCAGTTGATTACTCTCACCTTGTCGCCCAGATATTTATCAAGCATGTCCATCTTCTCCTGAAAATAGTTGCGAATAGCCTCAGTCATGGCTAGGCGGCTGGATTTGATGTTGATTTTCATAGGCTTAGAATAATTTAATTATGTCTTTATAGGTAATAAATAGGACCAGGGCGATGAGGGCGATAAAACCGATATTGTGAATTAAGGCTTCCAAATCGCGCCGCACCGGCCGGCCCTTGAACTTCTCAATAATCAGAAAAAGGATGCGGCCGCCGTCAAGGGCGGGAAAAGGCAGAATGTTGATGAAGGCTAGGTTGAGAGACAGGAGGGCGACAAATTGAATGAGGTAGCCCCATCCCTGGCGGGCCGCCTGGCCGGTAATTTCGGCAATGCCGACCGGACCGGCAAACTGGCCGCTGACGCTCTGGCCGGAAAATATCTGAGCGAAAAGGTTAACGAAAGCAACCGTAATCTCCTTAATTATCCAGCCGGTCGTCTTGGCTCCCTCCCAAATAGCATTCAAGAAAGGATATCGGACCAGGCCGGCGGAATATATGGCCACGCCGATAGCCGGCTTGCCGCTGCCTAAATCAGCCGGCTTGGCTTCCAAGCTTATCTCCTTCCCTTCCCGGACGATATAGAGCTCAGCGCTGGCACCTGAGGCGGCTATGGCCGCCTGCATCTGGCCTTCGGTGGCTACCGCCTGGCCGTTGACGCTCAGAACCGAGTCACCGATTAAAAGCCCGGCATTTTCAGCCGGAGAGCCGGGCATGACTTCGGCGATGATAACGCTGGCTCCGGAAACCTGGGCCTTGGGCCCGAGCGAACTAGTGGACTGGGGCAGGCCGAGCATATAGCCAGCGGAAAACAGGAACCAGGCCAGGATAACGTTCATAATGACCCCGGCCGACAAAATGATGAGGCGTTTCCAAATCGGCTTGGCTGCAAAGCTGTCCGGCTCGGCTTGGCCGTCCCCATTTTCCCCTTTTATCTTGACGAATCCTCCCAGAGGCAGCCAGTTCAGGGAATATATAGTCGAGGTTTTAGCCGGACGTAGATTATCGTCTTCGCTGTTTTCCAAGCTTTCCACGGAACGGTTGCCTTTGACCCGACGCCAGCGGCCAAGGCGGTTACGATAGAAGCCAATGGCCCGAGGCGGAAAACCGAAGCCGAACTCCTCGGCTTTGACGCCCAGGCGGCGGGCGGTCCAGAAATGTCCCAGCTCATGGGCAAAAACTAAAAGCGACAGGACGATGATGAAAATGATGGCAGTGGTGAGCATAGTTTAGATTTCCATGATGTCTTTCTCCTTCTTGTCACGAGCCTCCTTGAGCTCGTCATTCTTTTTGGCCGTAAATTCGTCTAATTCCTTAACGAAGCGAAATTTTTCGTCTTCCCCCAACGCCTTGTCGGCAAAGGCTTTTTCTATCGCCGCCTTAACCTGCTCTCTGATATTACGCAAAATGATGCGGGTTTTTTCCATCTTCTCGTTAAGCTTCTTGACCAGCTCGCGGCGGTTTTCTTCGGTCAGCGGCGGCACGGTCAAGCGGATCTTATCCCCTTCGTTGACCACGCCTAATCCCAAGCCGGCATCGACAATGGCTTTCTCCACGCTTTTGAGGATGCTCTTGTCCCAGGCCACGACCAAGATGCTTCTGGCATCAGACAAAGAAATATTGGCTACGGTATTTAAAGGGTTGCTGCTGCCATAGGCTTCAACCTGGACGGCGTCTAAGACGCCCGGATTGGCCCGGCCGGTGCGCAGGGTGGAAATTTCCTTGCGGAAAAAATCCAGTGCGGCAGCGAAATCTTTCTGCTTGTTTTCTAAATAGCTATTCATATAATTATTTTAACTTGACTGTCCCTAAGTATATCACGCTCGGGTCCTTGAAATCTATCAGGAGAGAGCGCCCCGCCCGCTTGGTCGGCAATTTTTTGGTCGCCCAGGTGGCGCCACCGTCTGAGGAGCTATAGAAAGTGGTGTTGGTGACGTAATAAATATGGTTAGAATCCTGGGGATCGACGGCTAAGGCATTTATCACCGCCGCCTCTTCCGAAGGAATGAGGTTGAGCTGCTCCCAGCTCACCCCGTTGTCGGCGGAACGCAGGATAAGCTTCTCGGTGGCCAGAAATATCAGGCCGTCCTTGGGAGAAACCAGCAGGCCCTTAAAGCTCTGGCCGAGATTATACTCTCTTAGGATATCGTTCAAATCCAGCCAGTCGCTGACCAGAAAGTTCCCTTCCAAATCGGCCGAATCGGCCGGATTAGTCACGGTATTGGAGCGGAAGCTGTATATCCGGTTCTTCTCGGTGGCGACGAAGATGAGACGGCTGTCTAGCGGCGAGGTCATCAGCCGGTTGACGCCCTCGTCCAAGCGTTGAATCGTCCGCCAATGGGCGCCGGAATCGATGCTTTTGACTATCTCGCCGCGGGAAGTGCCGATATAGACATTAGCCGGATTATAATGATCGACGACCACGCTATTGACTCCGACTCCGGGCAGATTGTCGACATAGGCTTCGCTCCAGTTCCGGGCGCAATCATTTGAGCGGTACAGGCGGTTGGCAATGGCGGCGTAGATGATGCATTTGTTCTTGGGATCAACTTTGACGTCGTTGACCGTAGCCCGGGGCAGACTGGCCACTTTGCGCCAGCCGTCAGTGGCTTTGTATGTATAAAAAAGGCCTTCGTCAAAGCTGGCTAAATAGACGGCCAAATTGTCCTGGGGGTCCATTTCCAAACGGTTGACATTGAGGTTGGCGATTGATTCCGGGCGCCCGGAAACTGTCGGCATATAATCCACCTCCCGCCAGCTAGCGCCGCCGTCAAGGGATAGGAAAATGCTGCTATCCTTCTCTTCCGGCGCCGTCGAGGTGGTGGAAACCGAGCAGGCGGCCGCCAAAGGCGAAACGAGAATTAAGAGCAGGGCCAAGAGCCAAGATCTTTTTTTCATATTTTTATTTAAAGATTAATCATCACTTGTTCCAGGACCAAGCGGGGGCTGACATTGGCAGCTAAATAGTGCCGCGCTTGGGCAAAGGAGCCGAATTTTTCCAATAAGCCGGCGCTGCTGCCCCCGAATAATTCTTCCTGAATTGCTTTTAGCTGCGGTTCAAGCTTAGCGTGCTGGACGGCAATCGGCTGGCCTAATGAGAGGATAAGCAGATCGCGGAAGATGCCGTCTAAGGTTGCCAGGATATCAAGCGCTTCGTTAACTGCGGCCGGACCGTAGCCTTTTTCGGCGACCAGCTCATCTAATCCCCTGAGTCGGCCGTTGGCGTCCTGCCCGAAAACAGAAAGTAGCTTCTCGGCCCTGGCTAAATATTCCTGGTAGGCTTCCTTGTCTTCCAGCCAGGCCAAGGCCTTAAGCGGCCGGCCTAAAGATAAATTGGATAAGTCTTTGGCCAAAGAACGCCCGGCGCCATGCTCTTCAACCAGAAAATCATAGATGACCGAAGCGGCCACGGGCTGAAAATGCAAAATCTGGCTGCGGGAAACAATGGTCGGCAGAAGAGAGGATTCTTCGGGGGCGAGCAGAATGATAATCACCTTGTCTTTGGGTTCCTCCAAGGTTTTGAGGAGGGCGTTGGCCGCTTCTAAGGTCAGCTTATCCGCCTGCTTGACTATCCCTATCTTATAAGACCCGGAAAAAGAACTCAAATTAAGCGACTTAATAAATTCCCTGACCTGCTCGATGGAAATATTCTTCTTGCCGGCTTCCGGCTCTAGGACATGAAGATCGGTATTAAAGCCGTCGGGGTTGCCTTGAAGCCGCCTCGCGAAAGCCACGGCTAAAGTCGATTTTCCCAAGTCGTCAGCGCCAATGAAGGCATAGGCCTGGGCCGGGCGGCCGCTTTGCAAGCTCTGTTCCAAAAAAGAAACGGCCCGGTCATTGCCTATTTTCGGCCAAGGAGCGCTTGCCATACTATTCCCCGCTGTTTATCTGCCCTAAGTCGCTATTGGTAATACCCAAACCGCGGGTTCTCATGACATTAAAGGCGTCATCGGGCCGGCCAAGATAATGCAGTTCTAAAGTGAGGGGATCGAAATAATAGGCTTTGCCGCTGTCTTCCACTTTCAGCAAAATGCGCCCGGCCAAACGTTTCCAGGCACTAGGATTAGAAGCCAACGAGGCAAAATCGGAATTGGAGATACCTAGGCCGAAGCGGCGCATCAAGGCAAAGGCATCAGCCGGCCGGCCTAAATAATAGCGACGGCCGTCAGTCGGATTAACATACCAGGCCTGTCCCTTGTCTTGCACTTGGAGCAAAATGCGGCCTTTGAGACGGGAGGCGATTGGCCCTGATGGGCTGGCCGAGCTATTAGCTGATCCCGAATTGTTGCTAGCCGGACCGATTAAGCCGGCGCTCAGGTTGGGAATAGACAGGGTAAAAGAATTCTGTCCGCTAACCAGATTCTTAGCACTGACAGTCACCTTGATATTTTCCACCCGGCCGTTCTGGGCATAGAAGGCTTGGCCGTATTCCTGGCCGCTGGCGCCGACATAGACGGCCAGATAGGCGCCGCTCGCCAAATTCAAGCCGCTCACTCGGCCGCCTGATAATTTCAAAGTGGCTAGTTCTCTGTCGCGATAGAAGCTGTTGCCGCTGCTGCGGCTCAAGGAATACAGCTTCAGGGAAGCGTCCTTTAAGGCATTGGAGCCAACCGTATCAGAAAGACTTAAATTAGTGACATTGGCTGAAAGCTGGTAGCGGCCGGAATTTCCGGCTTTGACCGGAACTTGCCAAAAAGCATTGGGCCGGCCGTAATCGTCCTTGATGACTATAGCATAGGTGCCGGCCGGATATTCAAAGCCGAAATTGCCGCCGCTGTCTGTCCTGACTTTGGCTAATTCCTTGCCTAAGCTGACGCCGGCTTCCGCCTGCTCATAGAGGAAGACATCCCGGTTGCCCAGAGCCTGGCCCTGAGCCGTGCGAAGACGGCCCTGGAAGCCGCTGAAGCTGTAGTTCAAAGTATAGTCCCCGTCTTCGGGAATGCGGATGTCATAGATCATGGCTGAATTATTGCTGCCGTCCTTAGCTTGAATAGCGTAGACGCCGGTCTGGCCGCTGCGATATGGATTATAGGGCGAAACGAAGACGATTGCCTGGCCGCCGGAATCGGTCTTCAAATTGGCAATCAGGCCGTTATCAGCCTTGACCGGCTCGCCATCGGCATCATAATTCTGGGCATAGAGGGCAAAGGAATAGTTGCGCTTGAGCTCGCCCTGGCCATCGCGCAGAATGATGCGCAGCGCCGGCAAAGACCGGCTGAAATTGCGATTATAGCCGCAAACGAAGCGGACGGCGTTAAACAGCCAGTATTCGCCGCGATCGGCCCGCTTGTCCCAAACTTTGATAGCGTAATTCAGGCGGGGATCCGGCTTGAAAGTGACTGTGGCCTGGCCGGAAGAACCAATGGTGCCGCTGGCTACTTTCTTGCCGGCAATAGGCAGGCCGTTGGCATCGCTTGATTGTTCATAGACTTCGAACTTTAGGCCGGCCGCCAGAACGCCGCTGTAGCTTCTCAGCGACAAAGTCAGCTGAGAGCTGTCCGGGCAGGTGCCGCCAATGCTCGTGCCTGACTGATCGGCGGTGATGGTATGTTCGCTGGTCTGGCCGTCCTGGACTTCAACATCCCAGAAATATTGATAGGCGTTATTTGAACCTTTGACCGCCAGGACATAGACGCCGGCCGGGACTTCGAAAGTACCGTAGCCGTCGCTGCCAATTTTGAAACTGCCCATCTTGTCTCCTTTCTGGCGCTCATTATTACTGCTGATTTCCTGGCGATATACCTCGACTAAGGTATTGGCTGGATAAACGGCGCCGCTTGAATCCTGCAACTTCACTCTCAGGGCGCTCAGATAATAGTTGAGGGTAGTCAGCTGGCCGTCTGAAACATGGATGCCGTAAAAAACGAACTTGACGCCGCTACGGGTTAGCTCCAGGGCATAATCGTCGCTGATTGCTCCGCTAAGAGAACGCAAGCTGCCTTGGGGCAGATATATCTTGGCGCTGCCTGAACTGCCGCTGTTTAAGGCGGCAATTAATTCCTTCTTTTCATTAAGCGGCGTCGTGCCGGAATAGAGCTGGGAATACAGGCTGAAGCTGGTATCCTTGAGACGGCTGCCGTCGCTGTCATATAAATTAACAAGAATGCCGCTCAGAGTCTTTTCCAAATCCAGAGTCTGGCCGCAAGCCAATTCCAGGTTATAGAAATAGAAGCGGGCCGCCTCCTTGTTCACCGTCTGCACCCGGATGGCATAATTGGCGCTTAAGGCATCGGCGTTTCTAAAGCGCAGCTCGGTCCAGCCTAAAGTAGCGTTAGTCGTGCCGTAATCGACGCGGCTGCCTGGCTTGGGCTGGCCGTTAGCATCGGTCGCCTGCTTGTAGATTTCGACGCTAGCCCCGGAGATATAGGCGCCTTCCGGGTCGCGGGCAACGAAATTGACGATCGTGTCCTCTTCGCAGACCGCCGCCTTAGCCAGAAACGGTAATGACAAGAAGGCGAGGGCGAGGCTGAAAGTGAATAATATTTTTTTCATATTTTTTGCCAAATATTAATCAAGGCTGATAGTTTGATCTAAGTTGCTTATCTCCGGCACCAAGGAAAACTGATATGACTGGCCGACTGACCAAAGGCTCTTAACATCCAAGTTCACGGTATGGCCTGGTTCATAGCCGGTCTTCAGACCAGCAGTGACGGCAAGCTCCTTGCCGCTATTTTTGAAGATCTTGAGATAGCTGATGTCAAAGACGATGTCGCCACGGCTGTCCATATCCGCTTGGCTGGCAATGGTTTCTCCGTCAGCCAGCAAACGGAAGTCCTGCAGGTCGTCATCATTGGCCGAACCGAGATTTTCAAATACCAGGCGCTTGACCAAAATATCTTCCAGGCCAGAAATTTCAGCTAGGGTAAATTTTGCCAGCTGGCGCTTCCCGTTGCTAATAACTGATTCGCCACTGTCTACCGCCGCCTCGCTCAGCGAGGGGCGGCCGAGAAGGCTGGCGCCGTCATTGACTTTAAAGGTTGGCCCGGCAATTGGAAAATCGCCGCGCACTTGGGCGGAAACGCTGATATCGCCAGCCTGGGCCAGCTCTAGATATACTGTCTGGCTGCTGCAATTACAGCTTCTAAAGCTTAAATTGACCCGGATAGTGGCGGCTTGGCTGGGAGAAATGAGCAGGGGTTGATAGAAATTAATAGTCAGGAGACGAGTATTCTTGTTGAAGCTGACATTGGCCGGATAATCATTGCCGCTGCCGTCGGAAATAGTGGCGTCTTCAATGTTATCTCCGTTATATAAACCCTTGACCTGAAGGGTCAGGCCGGAGAGCTCGGTTGTCTCACTCAGCGCCGTCATGACGAAGCTGCCGGCCCAGTTGCCCTGGGTGCCGGTCAAAAATACATTATTATCATCATTGAATACCTCGCCGGCTTCAACGTCTAAAATACCTGAGGCCGAGGCCTCCAGGCCGACCTCCGAATAACTGGCTAGTGAGTACTGGGC
>CAYSJT010000026.1:0-7353 GCA_964431625.1 uncultured Gammaproteobacteria bacterium
GCTCGGAAATCCTTGGCAAAACGGGCATTATTGATGTTAATCGTGTCTGCCTGCTTCCCCGGACGGAAAATCCGGCCGTGGCGGCCTTCCCGGGTAGGGATGACACAGTCGAACATATCCCAGCCGAGCTTGGCGCAGCGGCGGATGTCAGCCGGGGTGCCGATGCCAAGCGCAAAGCGCAGGGCTTGGGGCGGGATAGCTGAAGCTGTCTCGGCTAAAACCTTTTCCATAAATTTCCCTGACTTATCAACCGGCCTGGCTCCGAAGCCATAGCCGTCAAAACCGATATCCGACAAACGCCGGGCGCAATCTTGGCGCAGGTCAATTTCCGCTCCGCCTTGGATAACAGCAAAGAGCAGCGGCCGCTTCGGCGGCGCAAGGCGACGCTTCTTGAGCTGCTTGAGATACTCGGCTTTGGATCGCTTGGCCCAGGCCACGGTCCTCTCTACTGCCTTCTCCAGCTGGGAGCGGGAAAAATCGTTGGGCGGACAATCATCCAGGCAGACCATCATGTCAGTCCCGAGCTCAAACTGGATCTGGATTGATTTTTCCGGAGTCAGCTCATGCCAGGAACCGTCCAGTGGCGACTTGAAACGCGCCCCCTGGTCATTTATCTTCCCCATTTTGCCGGAACGATGGATTAGGGAAAAAACCTGATAGCCGCCGGAATCGGAAAGCAGCGGCCCGGCAAATCCCATAAAACGATGCAGGCCGCCGGCCGCCTTGATAACCTTAAGGCCGGGCTGAAGATAGAGGTGGAGGGTGTTGACCACCAAGGCCTGGGTGCCGGAACGCTCCCAGTCTTCCTGGCGCAGCAGCTTGACGAAGCCTCTGGTCGCATCCGGCATGAAGAAAGGAATGCTTAACTTCCCGTGGGGGGTGGAAAGCCGGCCGCGGCGGCCGCCTCTTGTCTGGCCAAGCAGCTTGAACATATCACTGAACCTGCCCGGAATTATTCAATCCGGCGATGCTATCATCTTCCAGCTTGGTGGTTTTGGGCTGGGTACGCCGGGAAATGGTGGCGCCAGTCTCGCTGTCCTGAGCCGACACCGAGGCGCCGGGAGAGACAACCAGTATCTTGCCGCGGTCGGAGTCGGTCGGAGCCAGACTGAGACTGAATTCAGCTTTGGTCTGATAGACGGAAACCGGCAAGCGGCCTATCTCCCAGACTACCCGGTGGCGGCTGCTGTCATAGGCGAGGCTGCCGGTCTCCACCGAGGCTTGGCCGGAATAGGTGACATAACTCGGCAATTCCAAGACGACCTTGGCGCCGCTGAGTTCATGCAGATTGTTAGTTACGGTCCAGTAAACGCGCAGGCCGGTAGCCTCTCCGACGCGCGGCGGCAGAGGGCCGGAGCCAACCGGCAAGTTATCGTCATTAAAATACAAGATGCGCTCAGCCAAGGAAAGGTCACTGTTGATTAAGCTTTTTATCACATTACTTTGGCTCCCCTCTGAAGCCGACTGGCCGCCGAAGCCATACTGGGCATAGGCAGCCACGGCCGCCTCCTTGTCCAGATCAGTAGTGGAAAAATCTTTTAATTTGAGGCGGAAGGAGATCTCGCCCGACTGGCCCGGCTTGATTTCCGCCAAAGACGGAATCTGCTCCTTGGTCCAAGTCAGGGAATCGCCGCCGCTCCTTTCCCCGCCCTGGCTGTTAGACAGGGAATCCCAATCCACAAAATCGCCGGAAACCACGGCCATAATAACGACGTCAGCGAAGGATCGTCCGCTCTGATTATTGTAGCTGATAACATAATCCATCGCTTGGCCGAAATCCACGCTAGGATTGCTGGCTGAACCGTTGAGCGACAAAGCCAGATTGAGGTCGCTTTTGACTATTTCTGGATTGAGCTGCTTTTCAAAAAAGGCATATGATTGACCATCCGGCGTCTTGACGAGCAGGCGCAAGCCCAGGCTAGCCGGAGATTTGCCGGAAGGCTCATAGGCAAAAGCTAAATCAAAGGGGGTGCTGGAAGCGGAAAATCCCCTGACCGACCATTCGGCTGGGCCGCTGCTTTCCATCTGCGCCCCTTCAACAGCCGCTAGGCTGCTCGTGGCCAGAGATATTTTCGCTTCTTCGGGAAGATCGAAGCTGATGAAGAAATCGTTCAAATGATTTTCTTCGATATTGGAAAAAGAAAGCTTGATTTCATTCTTGCGCCCAGCAAACACATCTTCCGGCGCTTCCAGGCGAAAATTGAAGCCCAAGCTGGAAGATATGGTCGAGGCGCTGGCCTCTTTCTTGAACTGACTGGAATAGCCGACTGGGACATAGCTCAGGCGGGCGGAAACTACATTGGCCGCATCCAAAGGGGCGATTATTCTGCCTTTAATTTCCAGGCTAGTTTCCTCTCCGGCCTTGAGATCGCTGAGGCGGAAACCATAGCGGCCGGTTTCCGGCTCCAAGGAACTGCCGCTAAAAATAAAAGTATCGGGATACTTGACTTCCAAGTATAGCTGGCCGATGTCATAGCGGGTCGGGTTGCGAAAGCGGAATTGATAGCTGAATTCCTGGCCGACCATGACCGTATCCGGCGCCTCTATCGCCAGCTCCAGCTTGTCAATGTTGGCGCCGGCGCCAAAAAGGTATAGATAAAGGAAATAGCCGGCTAAAGCCAGAGCGACCAGCCAGAAGAGGCGCTTGAACCAGCGAATCAGGGAGAGAGGCCGGCGCTTGATGCGCAAAGATTTGACATTGATGAGCGCGCCGTCCTGATCGCGATAGATTTCCGATAGCTTGGAATCTATTTCCTGATGCCGGGCCCGTTTCTTGATCGCCTTTTCGAAGCCGGCCACTTCGTTTTCAGTCGGCACCGGCCGTTCAATGAAGGCGGAGAGGCTGGAAGCATCCTCCTGCTCCAGCCTGAAATTTGATGGCTGTTTTCCCTCTTTCATATTTTTGCTTATCACTTTTATTAATTATCTTGGCTGACCAGAATCGACAGAACCGCATCTCCGTCCAGCTGGCCTTGGTAATCCCAGCCGCTGTCTCCCTGCCCCTGGTCCGGATGCTGCCAGACCACGGCTGTTCCGGCCGGCAGAAAAAGGCGGCTGGAGAATTGGCTGGGCTCCGCGCCGGGCTGCTTCTGGATTAATAGGGTGTGGGGCTGGAGCGATCCGGCCTCGGGATTGAAAATGCGGAGCAATCGGTCCGTCCAAGCTTCCGGCTCAGAGCGATCAAAGAAGTTGAAAGGCAGGCGATAGCTTATGGTCACCAGGGCTGTCTCGCCCGGATCGACCATCAGCCAATTAGCCAAGACCGTCAGGCCTGACTCTTCATATACCTTGGTGCCGCTGGTTGGGTCGATTTCTGCCTGGCGCTCCTTTTCTAATTCCGGCAAAAGCAGCCAGCCGGCCTCCGGCTTATCCTGCAGATACGAGGCATCCGGCTGCCGGAAACCTTCGGCATTCAAGAGCTGGCTGCCAAGAGGCAGATAAACCCTGAGCCAGTCAACGTTCCTGACGCCGGTTAGAGGCGCATTTTTTGCTCCCGTATGAGTCCGGTATATCTTTAGGGTGTTGATAATGCTGCCGTCTGATGCCACCCGGCTTTCTTGTTCCAGGCGCTCGCTCATCTGCCGGTCTGATTTCTGGCCGGCAATGTTGGTATGGACGACCATGAGATAGTCACGGCCGGCGGCTTTCACTTCCCCGGCCCAATTGCGCCGGGAAACTGAAGATTGGAGATTGGCATCGGCAAAGTAGAAAAGGATATGCTTCTCTCTCAGGCTCTGCTCCAGGAGCAAAATTGCTTTGAGTAAATTTTCCTTGTCCAACTTCTGCGGCAGTGTTTCAAAAATCTTGGCCATTAAATCACCGATAATCTTTTTCGGCTTGTTGGCCGCATTATTTTCCAAATCTTGAACCAAGGGCAGATCGGAAACCACGACGGCTGAGGTCGTAGCTAAGCCAGCCACCGCTTCCGGGTGGGTAATGGCCAAATTCTTCTGTTCGGTCACGGTTTGGACTGTCTCCCAGAAATTATCTGCGGTCACCGTCAGGCCGTATTCGGCCTGCAAGTCAATTGGTCCGGTTATCTCGAGCAGGCGTTCAACGACTGTCGGCGTCAGACCGATTACCCCGTCCACAGTCGGGCCGTCGCTTTTTTCATAAAACCACATCAGGTTCCTGGCCGTAGTTGGCCAATCCGGCCACCAGTTGGCATCCCAGAAATGCCAAAGAGTCCCCACCAGCCAGAGCGGCTCCGGCGCCGCTACCTTCAGCTTCAAGCCGGCCTCGGTATCATATGAACCGCCCCCCGGAACTTCCAGGCGCTTAATCTCGCCGCGACTGAAATCAAGCAAGGCGTAGCTGCCGATGAAGCCGCCGGAAGCGCGCATCTCGGCGTTGTTCTGAAAAACCAATAAATATCTCTTGTCCTGGCTGAGGCCCAGCGCCTGCTTCAAGGCCTCGGCCGCATCCACGAATTCGGATAGGTTGTCTGACAGGACGCGACTCTTCGCCTGCAGGCCCGAAAACTGGGATTGGTATTGCGCCGGCAGGTTGTCAATATTGATCTTCTCCAGCTGACGGCTGAGGGAAGCGGCGTCAAGCGCTGCCTGGCGGCCGTACGCAGAGAAGCCTTCAAGGCGCCCAAGCATATCCTCGCTGGTGTTGAATAAGGAATCGGTCGCTAAAACCAAATTCCTGCCCAAAGAGGCGGACAGGGCGCCGGCCGCCACGAATTTCTTGCTCTCGGCCGCCAGCTTGAGTTCGGGATTGCCTGACAGGGCGGCCAAAGACAGCAGTCCGTCGCTGATTTGATTCAGTTCTGATTGGGCGGCTAAAAATCCGGCTCCGGCCCGGCTAAAAGAGCTTTCCGCCCCGGGCAAATCAAAGCGTGAAACGGAATCAGCCGCCGTCATCAGATCGGCAATCGCCGCTTGGGAATAGCTGAGGACATTTTCCTTCCAGGTCTGAAAGCGAAAAAGATCAAGTTGGGAAAGTATCTTCAGAGGCAGAATCAAAATCACTAAAACCAGGGCAAAGGGCAGCGCCGGCCTTAACCTTTCCCAAATAGAACGTCGAACGGGACGGAAAGCCCGTCCCAAGAGCTTTTCTTGGCGCCGCACGAAACTGCGCCAGGCCGGGCGACGTCGGAAAAGATTGAAACGCAGACTTGGCAAGCGGAAATTTAATTTTAATTTAAAGCTAGATTTAGGCTTGGCGCGAAAACTGGGCAAGGTAGATCGAACGGCTTGAAGCAAATCAGGCGCCGGCTTTGAAGCTCTCGGTATCAAGCTGGACTTAGCCGCCGGCTTTATCTCGCCCGCCTCGGCCTTTGGCCGCAGATCAATCACAAAACCGGCGCGGCCCGGGTCCGCCTGAAATGATATTCGCTTGTGCTGGCTGCCAGATTTCATATTTTCTAAGACAAGGCGCGACGATATTCTTCTAGAGTCAGGCGGGCGCATTCCCACCAGCTATATTTCTTCACCTGCTCCCGTCCCAAATCGACAAGCTCTGCCCGCCGGGATGCATCGTCTAAAAGGCGGCTGAGCTTAGCCACGATATCGGATTCGTCTTCGGGATTGAAATATTCGGCTGCCGGCCCGAGAATCTCAGGCAGGCTAGCCCGGTCCGAGCTGGCCACGGGACATCCCCGGGCCATGGCTTCAAGCGGCGGCAGGCCGAAACCTTCATAGAGAGAAGGAAAGACATAGAGGCGGGCCGAAGCATAGAGGATCTCTAGCTGGGCATCGGGGACATAGCCGGGGAAAATAACCGGGCTATTCTGATTCTCCGGCTGATATAGGTTTAAAGCCCGGGCTTGGGCTTTGGCCTGCTGATAAAAATAATCATCACGTCCGACCAAGACCAGACGGCGAGCCGGATTAATCTGATGGAGCCGGCTGAAAGCTTTGAGCAAACGGTCAAGATTTTTGTGGGGATAGGCGTTGCCGACATAGAGGATGAACTCGCCTTGAATATGGTGCTGGGCTAAAGTTTCTTCTAAATCAAGCTTGGCGACAAAAAGCGAATCCTGCCCCTTAGCTAAGTTAGCCACCCCCTCATAGATGACCTCTATCTTCTCCGCCTTAACCGGAAACTTGCTGATAATATCCTGTTTGGTAAAGCGGGAAACGGCGATTATTCGCCGCGCCCGCCGGACAGCCGTGGAAATGACCAGGCGGTAGCCGAAATTCTTCAGACGATAGAGCCAAGGGCTGAGGGTGGTGGCCCGCAAGGTCGGAAAGCGGGTGAGGATGAGGTCGTGGATAGTGACCACGAACTTGACCGGAGTGAAGATCGGTACGTTGAAATGAGGAAAATGCATCAAGTCTATCTTCTCTTTGAAAATATATAAAGGGAAAAAGAGCTGTTCGGACCAGGAATACCAGGGGAGAGCTAGCCTGACTTTTTTCACCCAAGGCTCGGCGCAGACGAATTCATCGTAGTTATCCGGGCTCAAAAAAACTACATAATCAAAACCGGCGCCCGGCTCGGCGCTGGTTATCCGGATGATATTGTCCACCACTTCCTGAGTGTAGCGGCCCAGGCCTTTGCCTATCGGGCCATAGAAGCGGGCGTCAATGCCGATTCTCATAATTTTAAACCGTGGGCAGATTAGGCGGCGGCGAGGCGGCGCCGGATTCCAGCTCATTGCTAACAGGCGCCTGAACGCTGGGCGGGGATGACATGATGTCGCGCCGGAAAGAATCTTCAGTATCGGCATAAAGATTCTCCGCCAGAGGCAAGGAAGAGGGCGCATCGGCTTTGCGTCCCGGCGCTTTCTGGATAAGGGGCGACTTGACGTTAGCCTCAACCGGGAAATGCCAGATAGTCGCCAGCTCCTCGATATTGAAGAGGCCGGGAGTTCGGCCGACCGTGTCAGAGCGGTTAATGTAACCGTGAAAAATATTTCTTTGCTTGGTCAGCAGCCTCTGATTCTTGAAAAAATACATGGCCTTGGTCATGGTCTTGTCCACGTCCGGTTTGAGATTATTAAGATCCAGGGCGGCAAACTGCTTCATATAACCGACAATGCCGTTAGCTACCTTGGCTTTGTTCATCACTTCCCGCTTCGCTACATAGACGAAGCGTATCTTGACATCGAAAGCCAATTTGGCTGATTTTTCCTGCACCGCTTCCACCTTGCGTTTCTCGCCTGGAGTCAGATCCATCATAGTCTTAGGTCTTTCTTCCTTATCTTTGGATTCAATATCTCCCCAAATGCTATAGACTACTTCGCTAGCTTCGCCCATCATTTCCAAGCCCTTCTCCGCCAGCCCCGGCTTGGATTTGGCTTTGCGCCCGAAAATCTTATTAATCTCCTTCTCCGACTCCTTGACCCAATCGAAGCCTATGGGAATAACGATAATCTGAAACCAAATCTGCTCCCCCTGGCGC
>CAYSJT010000027.1:0-6965 GCA_964431625.1 uncultured Gammaproteobacteria bacterium
TACCCGAACTCAGGCGCCATAGCTTAGCCTATCTCCACCATCTTTTCCGCCTGGACGAGCCGCTTGGTCAGGCTCTGGCCAGTTTGAATAATTTAGAGTATTATCAGAATCTGATGGCCGAGCTTGCCAGGCGCCGTCAAAAACAACTATGACCACTAAGATAATTGCCACTATCGGTCCCCGGACTGAAGATCCGAAATCGCTCAAAGCTCTCCTGGAAGCCGGGGTTGATATTGTCCGCGTCAACTTTTCCCATGCTAATCCCGGCCAATATCTCAGAATCAAGAAAACCATTGATGCTTTTAATCATAAGAGCCAACGCCGCGCCGGCATTATGCTCGACCTCCAGGGGCCGAGATTGCGGGTGGGCAAGCTGCCGACCGAGAACCTTTTCCTGCATGATGGGCAAATATATCGTTTCGCCTATTCTCTTAAGCCCTATGGCCGGGACAAGATAATTCCCATAGATAATGCCGACCTGGTCCGCGATATCAAGGCCAAGGAACCGATTTTCCTCTGCAACGGCGACATCGAGCTTCTGGTGGAGAAGAAGGAGAAGGGAATAATTTATGCCAGGGTGGTAAACGGAGGAGTGCTGAGCTCGCATAAGGGCATTAATGTGCCTAAGACCAAGATTAAGCAAGGCGGATTGACTGCCAAGGATATTGCCGACCTAAAGTTCGGCTTGTCCGTCGGCCTGGATTATGTCGCCCTTTCTTTCGTCCAGACCGCGGCTGATATCGCCAAAGTCAGGCGGCACATCGGGGAGAAGAGCCGGGCTAAAATTGTCGCTAAAATAGAGCGGCCCATCGCCCTTAAGAACATAGACAAGATAATCATCGCTTCTGACCTGATCATGGTGGCCCGGGGCGATTTAGGCATCGAGGTGCCCATAGAAGATCTGCCCATCATCCAGAAAAATTTGGTCCGCCACGCCCATTGGCACAACAAGCCGGCCATCATCGCCACCCAAGTGATGACCTCCATGATCAGGAACCCTCATCCGACTCGGGCGGAGATTTCCGATATTGCTAATGCCGTTTTTGACGGAGCGGACATGGTCATGCTCTCGGACGAGACCGCGGTCGGCGACTATCCCTTGGAAGCCGTCCGCATTCTGCGCAAAGTTCTTGACCGGGCCGAGAGGTATGTCTATAAAGATAATGTAGCGGTCTAAGCCTATGAAGATAAAGGATATCAGAGCCTGGGAAATCCTTGATTCCCGGGGCCAGCCGTCTTTGGCGACCCGGGTTATTTTAGAAGATGGATCCAGCGGCCTGGCCAAGGTGCCAAGCGGCGCTTCCACCGGCAGCCATGAAGCCTGCGAGCTGCGCGACAGCGACCAAGGCCGCTATAGCGGCCGCGGCGTCTTGAAGGCGGTTTCAAATATTGAAACTGAGATCAAGGCGGCGCTTTCAGGGAAAGAGGCTGAGGATCAGGCCGGATTGGATAAGGCCATGATTGAGCTGGACGGCCAGGCGGGCAAGTCCCGCCTGGGGGCAAATGCCATTTTGGCCGTGTCCCTGGCCTGCGCCAGAGCGGCCGCGGCTTCAGCTCGGATGCCTTTGTATCAATATTTGTCCAAATTCAATCCCAATTTTCCCGGCCGCTACGCACTGCCCATACCGATGCTCAATGTCTTAAACGGCGGCCGGCATGCCAACTGGGCGACGGACATCCAGGAGTATTTGGTTATGCCCATCGGCCTAGCTAGCCTGCCCGAGGCGATTCGGGCCGGAGCTGAGATATATCAGAGCTTGAAGCGGGTGCTTTTAGCAGGCGGCTATAGCAGCCTGGTCGGCGATGAGGGCGGCTTCGCCCCGAGCGTCAAGGATAATGAGGAACCTTTCCGTTTGCTTAGCGAAGCGGTCGCCAAGGCCGGTTACCGCTTGGGGCAAGATGTCGCCTTCGGCATCGATGCCGCCGCCAGCGAGTTTTATCGCGACGGCCGCTACGAGCTGAAAAAAGAAGGCCGCGTCTTTAGCGGGGAAGAGTTGGCCGCATTTTATTTGGGTTTAGCTAAGAAGTACCCGATCGTTTCCTGGGAGGATGTTTTTGCCGAGGATGACTGGGAGAGCTTTGCCCGTTTCACCGCTTCCAGACAGTTCCAAGTCGTCGGCGATGACCTCTATGTCACCGATACCAAGCGTCTCCGGCGCGGCATTGAAGAAAAGTCAACGACTGCTATTTTGATTAAGCCGAACCAGATTGGCACCCTGACCGAGACGGTCGCCGCTGTTTCCCTGGCTCGGGAGGCCGGCTTGGATGCAGTCATTTCCCACCGTAGTGGCGAAACCGAAGATGACTTTATCGCTGACTTGGCCGTGGGGCTTGGCGCCAGGCAGATCAAGACCGGAGCGCCGGCCAGAAGCGAGCGGACGGCGAAGTATAACCGGCTTTTAGAGATAGCCCTTGAGTTAGGCGAGGCTGGATCTTATGCCGCCTTTCCTTTCAAGCCAATTGTATGATGCAGCTAATGTTTTTTGCCGCTTCAGTTCTAGTCGTCTTTTTGGGCCACAGCGCCTTTTGGTTCTTGTTAACCAGACTTTTCACATTTTCTTTGCTTGGCGAGATCTGGCTGGGAGTGGCGGTATTTTTCTTTTTTTGTTCCGCTTTCATTTCTTCCTATCTGATTCATAAATGGGACAATATTTTTACTCGTTGGTACTATATCTTATCCGCTTTCTGGATAGGCTTGCTGGTCAATTTAGGCTTGGCGATGATTATAGTTCTGCTCGGCCGCGGCCTGTTCATTATTTTCAATTTCCAGGCGCCGGCCGGTCTTTGGCTCAATCTTTTCTTCGGCCTAGGGATAGCCTTTTCCGCTTGGGGGGTATTTAATGCCTGGCAGCCAGTAGTCAAGGGATATGAGGTGAAGATTAAAGATTTGCCTGATTTCTGGGATGGCAAGACGATTGTCCAGATTTCCGATGTCCACCTCGGCCCGGTCTATCGCCGCCATTTCTTTTCCCGGGTAGTCAGGCGCATCAACGCCATCAGGCCGGAAGCAGTTTTCATTACCGGTGACCTTTTTGACGGCATGGAAGGGAACTTCGACTGGCTGGGCCAGCCGCTGGCCGAGATCGAGGCGCCCAGCGGCTTGTATTATTCTTTCGGCAACCACGACCAGTATCTCGGCTTCAAGCAGGCCAAGCAGCTCCTGTCGGGCAGCCCGGCGATTATTCTTGATAACAAGATGGTGGAGGAGAAGGGCTTGCAGATCATCGGCATCAACTATTCTTTCAGCAAGTACTTCGACCTCTACGGCGCTATTCTGCGCCAGGTTGGCTATAGCCAGGCCAAGCCGAGCTTGCTGCTTTTCCACGCGCCCAAGGATATAGACCAGGCCAAGCAGGCAGAGATAGACCTGCAGCTTTCCGGACATACCCACCGCGGTCAGATGTTCCCGCTCAACTGGCTGGCCAAGTTCAGCCACAACGGCTACGGCTACGGCCTGTTCCGCGACGGCGACTTCAACCTGATAGTCACCAGCGGCGTTGGCAGCTGGGGGCCGCCGCTCCGGACCGTCGGCCGCAGCGAGATAGTCAAGATAATTTTAAGAAAAAAGAAATAATCTATGGATCTTTCCCGCCTAAGCGAAATCATGAGGAGTCAGCCCGCCTACCGCTATCGCCAAATAAACCGCGCCCTGTATCAGGACTATGTTTCATCCTGGGATGAGGTTTCCAGCCTGCCTAAGGAACTGCGCCAAGCGCTTAGCGAAGCTTGCCCTTTGGACATACAAGCAGAGTTGCGGCCGCTGAGCCGGGGCGGAGGCAAGGCGCTAATATCTTTCAAAGATGGCGTCAGCGTCGAGACCGTCCTTATCAAGCAAAAAGACAAAGACGGCGACCGTTATACCGCCTGCCTTTCTTCCCAGGCCGGCTGCCCCCTGGCCTGCACTTTCTGCGCTACCGGCCAGGGCGGCTTTCAGCGAAATCTGAAGGCCGAGGAGATAGTCGAACAGGCTGTCTTCTGGCAGAGGCAATTGAAGCCCAAAGGTAAGAAGCTGGATAATATTGTCTTTATGGGCATGGGCGAACCCTTTTTGAATTATGCTGAGTTTATCAAAGCGGCTAAGTTTCTCAATAACCCGGAAACCATGAATATCGGCGCCCGCCGCCTTTCCGTTTCCACCATCGGCTTGACAGAAGGCATCAAGCGCCTGGCCGGCGAGCCCTTGCAGATGAATTTGGCCATATCCCTGCATGCCGCCGATGAGGGGACGAGAAGCCGTCTCATGCCTGCCACCAAAGGCAAGCAGATTTCCGAATTGCTCCGGACAGTGGATCAGTATATCAAAAAGACCGGCCGCCAGGTGATGTTTGAGTACTTGTTGATTAAGGGGATAAATGACCGTGATGAGGACGCCGAGGCGCTGGCAGAATTGATGCATCGCCCCCTTTATTTTTTGAATTTGATTCCATACAATCCCACGCCCGGGCGTTTCAAGCCTGCTAGCCCGGAGCGGATAGCCGCCTTCCAGAGCCTCCTGCAAGCCGAAGGCGTTAAAGCGACAGTCCGCCTGAGCTTCGGCTCAGAAATCGGCGCGGCCTGCGGGCAGCTAGCTGGGAAGGCGGCTAAAAAGAAATAACTCAGTCAGATTTAGTTATATGAAAAGGCCCGGCTTAGTCCGGGCCTTTTTGGCTTTCATCTTCGGTTTCTTTTAGCCTGGCGATTTCCACGTCCATCGCTTTCATGATCAGCTTGAAGTTATTAAGCTGGGAATAATCATGGAGAGGCGATGTCAGGTCATTTACTTTGTCAGAATAGAAGAGGAGGCGCTTCTTGCCGCCTATCCGGCATTCAATGACGCAGAGCCAAGGGTATTTTTCGAGCCCGGCGGCGGCCAAGGATTCCAAGCTCAGGAATTCGGCATCCTTTTGCAGCTTGAGATAGCCAATGGGCCGGTCTTTCTGGAACGATTTTTGGAAAAGCGATTTTTTCGGGACGAACTTATCCATCGCCGAAGCCGTTCCTTTGATCATGGCTTGGTAGTGCTTAATGAAGCGGCTGATTAGTTCATGCTCGGTATTGCTGGCCAGCTCGTCAATAATGAGCTGGAAGGCGGCAGAGAGATAGTCCTCTTGGAGGTTGTAGCTGTATACCAAGGCGACGTTTAGGGCCTGGCAGTATTCATAAGCCATCGGATTTTTCAGGAGATCTTCCGGACTAGCCATGGCTTGGGCGGCTTCCACCCATTTTTTCGGCACCCTAATCTTGTCAGCGAGCATGGCTTTAGCGCATGATTCGCCTCGCGGGTATTCTCGGAGTATTTTCCGTTCCTGGTTGATGTAGGCGACGGCGCCATCAGGCCAGAGGTGGTTGTCATACCAGACAGCGATTTCTTGGTTGTGGCGGTTGAAGTAGTTGAGGCAGTCGCTGACTTCCCGTTCATTAGACGGGCCGATCCCCAGGATGTAGATGGTGTTATTCTCCATCTTTTTCAGGGCGGCGGAACAATCCTCATCGTTGTTTTCATAGAGGGTGATAATCCGCCTCTTTATATCCGTTTCCAGCTCCTCTTCTTCATCGAGCAGCTGCGGAGAAGCCAAGCGCCAGGAAATGGTCTCGCCACGATGGCGGCGCACGATGGCAGCGGCGGCAAAGATTATTTCCGGCTCAGAGCTGTAGAAAATCTTGATCATGGCAGGCTTCCTTTCTTTTTTAAAGAGCGTTAATACTAGGTTCGTTGATTAAATCATAGATTAGCTTGGCCCTAGGTGTCAAATGTTTGACAGGGGAGAGGATAGGTGTTAATCTGTCTAGTTAGTCAAATTTATCGTTCATTAAATACTTCTAATCATGTTGATCATTTACGTATTCGGAATTCCGGCTGGGGCGAGCATAAAAAGCCTCGGCCAGTTACGTGAGAAATTAGTGGCGGCCGCCATCATGTCTTTCTACAAACTGGAAAAGGCGCCTCGCTGCTATTTGGTGCCGGACAATATCCCGGGACAATGGAATGATACTATGACCATCTCCGTCTGCAAGGTCGGAGAGGTTGACTTCTGGGAAGAATCTAAGGCCGGCCTGCTTGAGAACCTGTCGGAAATCGCCAGGACCTCAGCGCTCAAGCCATCCTCCTGTCTGGCATACATCCAGACGGCGGAGCAGTTTTTTTTCAAAACATTCTAGGCTACATATGCCTTGCTAATTCAAAAGCCGCTTGGTCAAGCGGCTTTTTCTTTTTTTGTTTTTTAATTAATCATACCCCTAGCTTTTTCTGATATTCGGCCAGACTGTGTCCGGTCAGGCGCCTGAAAAGATAGCCGGCCATTTGAGCGTCTTCAATGATCGCTTCATCCGGTATTTCCAGGGCAGCCATGAAATCGCGGTGGAGGTGATCGCCGGGATCAAGCGAGTCCAAGCCTTTCTCCTGGAAAGCAGCGGCAGCGTTTTTCACCCACCTTTCCAGGTGGGAGCGGCCGAGGCATTCCGGCTCTTTGCCCTCTTGGACGGCGTCTTCCCAGGCGGTTTCATAGGCGAAGCGGGCGTATTGGTGAGAGAGGGCTTCTCCTATAAGCATTACGTCGCCGCCTTCGCTTCTGCCCGCCCTGAGGCCGGCGTCTAAGAGAAGAAGATCGCGGTTGAAGGCATAGCTACGGGCTGTTTCATAGGCCAGGCTAGTGAGCTCGGCCGCTTTCTGCGCGTCCGGCCAACGGTCGCTGTCAAAGAGGAAACCTTGGTTTACCGACACGAAGCCGCCGTTTGGCTTTTTCAGCTTGGGCGTGAAAAGCGGCTGATCCAACTTCCACCATTTTGGCAATCTAGGCGCTATGGCGCTTCCTTCCAGGCCTTCGTGCCGGTATCGGTTATAGACCGAGCCGCCGATAAAGCCCCGCTGGATGAAGGCGCAGTCATAAGTCTGCTCTTCCAAGTTCTTGACGACCAGGCAGCGGGCTAAAGGAATTTTTGGCAAGCCGTCTACTTGGATATCATAGGCGGCATTAGCTCCCTGGCGG
>CAYSJT010000028.1:0-6434 GCA_964431625.1 uncultured Gammaproteobacteria bacterium
CCCGGATGCTTGCCGGATGCGACATACGGGGTCATGTCATAAACTTGCCCGTCTGTAGCCATCCAGCAGTCGCCCGGCGAAGCATGTTTGGCCACTTCCGTTAAAGTGAGAGGAGCGGCTTGGGGGTTTTCCGTTGAAGCTACCGGAGTCTGGTTGGCAGTCTCAGCCGGAGTCTGGTCCAGATTATAAGTGACAATTGGAGCTGCGGCCTGGTTTTCAACTTCAGCCGGGGTTTCCTGGTCTTGGCTGTTGGTCGGAGCCGACGTATTGTGGCTGCAGGCGCTTAAAGAAAAAGCCAGCAGCGGGAGGAACAATAGCAAATAAGTTTTCTTCATAGATGAATTTCTTATGAATTAGTATATTAATATTAGCACCCAATTAAGCCTTTCACAAGCCTGGCAGCCTATATCGCCAAAAGCCGCCAATTGGCGGCTTTTTAGCTTCAAAAGGCTTAGTTCTTCACTATTTCACCTCGTACATCAGGGTCACTTCCACCTTGACCTGGTTCTGGCCGGCTTCAATAGCCGGGCTGGCAATGGCCTCTCCCATTCCCGCCGGAACAGCCATTTTCAACTTGGCGTTGGAGTAGTCGTACATCGGCATCGGCGTCACGGAATTTTCGTAGATGTTCTTTATCTTCCCCAGCTTGAGGCCGGATTCCTTAGCGATCATCTCGGCCTTCTCCTTGGCCTTCTCTATCGCCAGCTGGCGGGCCTGGTTCTTGAGCTCGTATTCGTCGTCTATCGTGAAGTTGATGTTGCCGATCTGGTTGGCTCCCTTTTCCGTGGTCTTGGCAATAATGTCGCCGATCTTCTCCAAGTCCCTTATCTTTACCGTGACATTCTGGGATACTTCATAGCCCTGGAGCTGCTGGCCCCTGTCCTGGGTCCAATTATATACCGGGCTGAGGCGATAGTCAGTGGTCTGAATGTCCTTAGCTTCGACATTTAGCTTTTTTAGCTCGCCGATGATATCGTTCATCTTCTGGGTGCTTTCCTCAGTCGCTTGGGCGGCCGTGGCTTTGACTCCGGTCTTGAGGCCGACGGTGAGCTGAGCGATATCAGCTTTGGCATAGACCGTACCGGTGCCGGTGACCGAGAAGCGGTCCTGATTATTCAGTCTGGTAGCGCCGTAGAGAGCGTAAAGAACGATGGCGGCCACGGCTAAAATAGCCAGGACAGCCAGGGAAAAGTAGCTTTTCTTCATAGCTTTTTCACTTAATTATTTATTATCCCACTATTATACCACATTCCCCTCTCAAAGAGAAAACCGTCCTTTGCGGGGACGGTTTCTTTTGCTTTAAATCCACCTTCTTAGGCGCTTTTCTTTGTCGCGCTAACTTACAGAACGGGAGTTTAGGTTGGATTCCTGGCCGGTTGCATTCTTGGTCTGCCTTTGGCTCTTGGCAATCATCGGATCCTCGCCTGCACCATTGAGGTCTTTGCTGTTAATCAGCGTTTTCAGCGGTAACGATGACCCCTCGAGAGAATAACCAGGGAGACCTTTCGACCCGATCTGGTCGGCATTGGCTTCATTGGCAACGGCAGCATTTTCATTGGCGGCAAATTCTGAGCTGGTAACGCTCATCAGGGCAATACCCATGTCCATTCCTTCAACGAGAGCGATGTTGACAGGGTTGGATGAGGTAAGAAGAGTTTCGGGACCGGCACGGTCAACCTGGTTTGCGTACTTACCCTTTTCTGCAAACTGGTTCTCCATGCTGCCCAAGCTGATCGCCACGATCATGGCAATCGCACTCAGCAGAATCAATCTTTTCATGGCCTAGGTTTTTAAGTTTCTATGGCTATTATAGGCCTTCTCAGGTAAAAATCAAGCAATGAAAAACCAGGATTGGCGGTCCTGGTTCTGTATTTTAAGCCCTTCATTTCTTGAAGAGCTGGTAGATGCCGACAAAGTCGGCTGTGGCCTCAAAGATTCCCACCGCTTGGCAGGCGCCGTAATCATAGCTCTGGCGGTACTGGAGACAGAGAGCCTCATAATACCGCCTCTCTTTGACCACCGAAATGGCTAAGCCTAGGCCGGCTTCAGGGCAGATAACCTCGGTATCGGCGTTATACAGGTACCCGGCTATAAGCCTCGGTTCAAGTCTGATGTCCCGTTTCAGGGGCAGGCGTCTGGCTGATACCTCGGTTCTGAGCGTATGGTATGACTTATTGGCCGTGACATTGCCCCGGCCATACCAAGGATACTCGTCCTGTCCTTTCCAGCGGTTTTCCTGGAATTCGCCGAAGAATTTCCAGCTCCTGAACCAGCGGTCCAGGCTGTCAGTGATATAGACGAAACCGCGGGAATAGGCGCAGTAGCCTTCTTCCCAGATCTCTTCGCCGTCGGGCGGAACCCAGTGGTTGCTGTAGCTTCTGATACCGGGGAAAATAGCCACGGTAAAGCTGCGGCTGCCCCAGTCTCCCCAGGCGAAATAGTTGAGGGAGAAGACGACGTCTTTGGCGGTCAGGCGCTCGCCCGACTGGCAGTGGACGTCGGAGTTAGCAAACTCTATGGTCCCGCCGAAGAACTGGTCTCCGTCGCGGAAATTGAGTCCGGCATTGGCATATTCGTAATGCCCCCAGCCGGTCCGATCAGAGATGGTCTGAAATCTCCCGAAGTGGGAGGTTTCAATTTCCGGATCCCATTGGGCCGAAACGGTCATCGCTGAAAAAAGAAAAATAAAAAAGAAAAGCAACGTTTTCATGAGTTTCAGTGATTGGTTAATACTATTTTAAAGAACTGCTTACTATATCATTATATAAAGATTTTG
Source organism: uncultured Gammaproteobacteria bacterium (assembly GCA_964431625.1). Classification (GTDB taxonomy): domain Bacteria; phylum Patescibacteriota; class Patescibacteriia; order Patescibacteriales; family UBA12465; genus UBA12465. The sequence goes on from CAYSJT010000028.1 coordinate 2,777, forward strand.
TCAATAACAAAAAGGCCTATTATATAAGCCTTTTAATTAAGCTTATCTTGAAATGCTGAAAATATTGGCTCCAATAAAGGCTAAATAGCAGAAAAGCAGGGCCAGGACTTCCCAGCGTTCCAGGCGTCGCCTGCTCAAATAGAACCAGAGGAATAGCCCTAGGGTAATGGGCAAACTGATGCCAAGTATGTAATAACTGCCTCCGACGGCAAAAGACATGGGTTTGATCGCCGCCAGGATGCCGAAGATGAGAACATTAGTGAAGGCCGAGCTAACCAGGTGGCTAAGAGACAGCTCCGAACTGCGTCGGCGCCAAGCGGTTAAGGCAATGGAGATTTCCGGCAGATTAGTGCCCAAGGAGAAGATAAGCAAACCGGTGGTGAGGCGACCGACATTCCAGTGCTCCAATAGCCCTAAGGTTATTTGGACTATCCAGTGGGAAATAAGGATTATAGCCACTATTGCCGCCAAGGAAAACATGACCGCTTTGGCTAGCCGAGCTTTTTCTATCAGGACCAAACTTTCTCCGTTCCCGGGACGATTAACTCTAAAGAGATAGAAAACCAGGGAGAAATAGGCTAAGAGCATTAAAATTCCTTCCCATTGGGCTATCTTTCCATCAAGCCCTAATAACAAAGGAAGCAAGATTATAGCCAGTTGAGGCAAGATGATTTTTAGATCGCCCTCCGTATTTATCTTGCGATGTAAGATTAGGCTGACGCCAAGCACTAAGCCGATCATTACCATTATCCCTCCCAAAAGATTGCCGACTGATAATCCTGGCGCCCCATCCACGGTTGCGTTAATGCCGACTGATATTTCCGGAATTGAAGTAATAATTCCTAGCAGCAAGCCAAAAGAAAAAAGCTTCATTCGTAAAGCCTTGGCTAAATATTTGATATGTCTGACCATTAGTTCCGCCGATAAGCCAAGCATGGCAAAAAGAGCGGCCAGGACAAGAGAATTAATTATTTGATCCATATGTTCAGATTATACCAATATTAGCCGAGGCGGTAAAGGGGAAATAAAAAAAGCAGGGATAAATTTTTAGTATTTCCCTGCTTATCGCGGCTCCATTATTTGAAGGGTGCCGAAATCAAGGTCATAGCAGCCGTCAATCGGCTTTCTGCCTTTCTCTATCGCCTGGTAATCGTAATATTGGAGATAGAGCAAGCTACCTTTACGCCAGAAATTATTCACCCAGGGCAAACCTTCTATTTGGACGGCCGCGGTGATATCCTGGCCGAGATAGATTATGGAAGAAGTAAAATTTCCCGAATCGTCCGGCAACTGGCGGATAAACATCACTTCCTTCTTTTCATCCAGCTTAACAATGATTGCAAAATCCCCGGCTGACTTCCAGACAGGTTCGCTTTTGTAGAAGATCTCCGAGTCAATTTTTTCTTGGCCGCTTACGCTCGCTCTGACCGCATAGCGACCGTATCTGCCGGCAAGCTTGCCCGGGTTATGGCCGCCATAGGCGACTTCCTGACCGCTGCCCCCGACTGGTATTAGCAGGCAGGCCAGAAACAGAATCAGTAAGTTTTTGTTTCTCATACAAGGTTTTAAAAGGACATTTCAATATATCATTATTTTTATTATGTGTCAAATATACTTGGGTATTAATTGATTATTATGCTAAAATAAGGATAAGAAAAATGAAATAAAAATTATGATCATTGCCCGCTCCTTCTCTAATATTTTTAAGAGTTTTAGTAAATCCAAGCAGCCGATCTACCTTCTTTCCCTGATGTTTCTATTCTGGGCTATATACGAAGGCATTATTTCTTACATGACGCCGCTTATCATCAGCAGCCGCGGCATCTCCGAGGCTCTGATGGGAATCATTATCGGCAGTTCTTCAGTGGCCGGAGCGGTCTTTGATTTTGTCGCTTGCCGCATTTTTAAAAATACTTATTACAAGCGGATCTTCATGATCATGTTTTCCATCTGCTTGGTCTATCCTCTCATACTTTCCCGCGCCAATACCTTTGTCCTATACCTCTTGGCCATGTCTATTTGGGGCGTATACTATGATCTGAAAAATATCGGCAGCTTGGATTTCGTCGGCCGGCATACGGCCAAGGATGAGCATGTCAGCAGCTTCGGATTCATCCAGGTCGCCCAGTCAGTCGGCTTCCTCATCGCCCCTATCTTGGTCGGCTTCTTAGTGGCCGATGGCTTCAATTATCGGCCCCTGGTTATGGCTTGGATATTTTTGGCGATTGCCGTTTTCTTCTTCGCCCTTCTTTATCTTATTCAGGACAAGAAGGCGCCGATCGATAAGAGTGGTAGCTATGGCAGCCGGAACAGCGATTGGCGCGGCCTTTTATTGCTTTGGGGAGATTTGGGCAAGATCCTTTTCCCCGTCCTTCTCCTCACCCTCATGCTCAATGTTATTGATTCTTTCTTTTGGACTCTGGGGCCGATATTTGCTGAAAGTCTTTCAGAGATTGGCCGTTTCGCCGGGCTTTTCATGACCGCCTATTCCCTGCCCTCGCTTTTTGTCGGTTGGTTAGCCGGGTCATTGGCCCGGCGACACGGCAAAAAACGCACTGCCTTTGTTTCCCTGCTCCTGGGCTCTCTCTGCCTTTCCCTTATTGCCTTCATTCCCAGCGCCTTTTTAATGATCGTGAGCGTCTTTGCCGCCTCTTTCTTCATTTCCATGGCCTGGCCGTCGATCCAGGGCGCCTACGCCGATTATATCAGCGAAACGCCTAAGTATGAAAAGGAGATAACCGGAGTCGAGGATTTTTTCACCAATCTGGGCTATGTCCTCGGCCCTATTCTGGCCGGACTCATTGCCAGCCGTATGGGCAATGCCAGCGCTTTTAGCATCCTCGGTTTTAGCGGCATCGTTATCGCCTCCTTGCTTCTTGTCTTTACCCCGCGGCGGATAAATGTCAGCCAGGAGCTGGCTAAGATGCAAGACTAATTTGAAGAATGATATCAAAAAACAGGCCGCAAGGGCCTGTTTTTTTATTCTAAATTTTTATTGCTTATTCTTCATCTGCTGGGCCGCCTCTTTCATTAATTCCCCATAAGCTTGGAGCAGGCTCATGCTTTCTTCCGGTGCGAGCGTTTTAGCGTCTTTCCAGACAGCGCCAGTGCCCTCAGGATGCAAGGATTTGGAAGATATCTCGCGGAAAGATTCTGTGGAATAGCCGCCGGCCGCATTTACTTCGGCCCGGAACTTCTTTTTCAGATTAGTTATGAAGCTGGTAGCTTCCTTATTGCGATCGCTTTGCACTTTGCCGCGCAGGTAATTCATATCCCATTCGCTCAGATTGAGTCGATCCACCTGACTGATGTCGAAATAGCCGAACCAGTCGATGTCGCCGTCTTTATCTTCATCAAGATAGAGCTGGTAGCCTTCTTTATGGTTCTTCTCCGAGATCTCTTGAGTACTATCAGAGGGAAATTCAACTTTCTGGTAGCTAACGATATTGCCATATTGATCTTCGATAATGCCCCCAACAGAACGCCCCAGGGTGTCGGCCGGATTGTCTCCGACCCGGTTTTCCAGGCCGCCCCACTCAAAGGTGTTAATCTGATTATTGCGCATGGCATCCCGGTACTGCATGAAAGCATTGCCCATGGTTTGAGAAGCCTTAGTCTGATCAAAGAGGGCCATGGCCGCCTTAATATTAGCCATAGC
>CAYSJT010000029.1:0-5540 GCA_964431625.1 uncultured Gammaproteobacteria bacterium
TTCCCCGGCCTATTTCTACGGCGATTTAGATGTCGCCTCCTTGAGCTCGGCCGGTTCCAGCCTGGTTATCCGCGATCCCAAGAAGGTGGTGTTCAGCCAGGACGTCAAGGTGAGCGAGACGGTTTCCTCCCTGCGGCCGGCGCTTCTGGGCATATTTAAGGAAGACGGGGCCGGGTACTATAATCTGGATGAACCGCTTTTTGTCGCCCTGGCCGTCACTTCAGACGGCTGGCTGGCCGCTTCTTTGCCCGAAGATCTGACATCTTTCAGCCCCAAAGGCTATATTGCCATTTCCAGCGAGCGAAAGACGTATAGGATAGATGAAGTATCAGCCGTCAGCGACGAGGACGGGCTTATCTTCCTCCATCTGGCCGAGGCCAGCAACCTATCAGTCAAGAAGATAGTGCCGCGCTCCGAGCTTTCCCTGGGACAGCTGGTTCTGGTGGTGGATGATTATAATAACGCGGTCTTGACCAGCATTTCCTCTTTCAAGCGCACCCCTTCTATACTCAGCAGCGATTATCTCGGCGCCCGCCTGGCCCTGGCTAGCGGCTTGCCCGAGGATTTCCGCCGCTCCTTTGTTTTCAACTTAGCCGGCGATCTGGTGGCGGTCTTGGGCCAAGACCAGGAAGCAGTTCCAGCTTTTTCATATGATGCCGCTTGGCGCAGCCTGCTGGTTTCTGGCAGCCTCTCCCGCCCCGTCTTCGGAGTCAATTATCTTGATCTGAGCCGCACCCAGGCCGAAGGAATTTCTTTGCAAAAAGGCGCTTGGCTCACGGCTACTTCGGAAGCGCCGGCCGTTGTCAAAGGCAGTCCGGCACAAAAGGCCGGCCTCCAGTCGGGCGATATCATTACCTGGGTAAACAATCAGGAGCTGGGCGCAGGCAACGACCTAGCCGAGATAATTTCCGGCTATCAGCCGGGAGACAGCCTCAAGGTGAGGTATGTCAGAAACGGCGAGGAGAAGGAAACGACTGTCGTGCTCGCCGCCGCTAAATAGCCATATGCGCATTCGTTCTCTCAGACAAGTAAAGAATCTTTCCGGCCGCCGCGTTTTTCTGCGGGTCGATTTCAACGTGCCGGTCGTCAAGGGGAAGATCATGGAAGACTACAAGATCGCTTCCGGCCTGGAAAGTATCAAACTTTTGACTAAAGCCGGCGCCAAGCTGATTGTCGCCACCCACTTGGGCGATCCCAAGCGGAAGAGCCAGGCGTATTCTACTCGGCCGCTGGCCCTGCGGCTGAAGAAACTTCTCAAGCAGCCAGTCATTTTCTGCCCGGCCGTATCCGGGCCGCTTCTGGCCAAGGCTGCCTCCCGTTTGAAGCCCGGCCAGATATTATTTATAGAAAATATCCGCTTCCATCCAGGGGAGAAGGCCAATGATGAGGCTTTTGCTCGCGAACTGGCCAGCCTGGCCGATATCTATGTCAACGATGCCTTTGCCGTTTCCCATCGCCCGCAGGCTTCGGTGGGGGCGATAAAGGGATTTTTGCCCGCTTACGCCGGCTTGCTCCTGGAAGCCGAGGTCAAGGCTTTTGCCAAGGCTTTGAAGCCGCAGCCGCCTTTGGTCGTGGTCATGGGCGGGGCGAAGATAAGCACCAAGGCGCCTCTTATTTCCCGCCTGCTCAGCCGGGCCAGCCACATCCTCATCGGCGGCGCCCTGGCTAATAATTTTTTCAAGTATTCCGGCCGGCAGATCGGCCGCTCCTTATATGATTCAGACAGCGCTCAGTTTATCAAACCATTTTTCACCCGCGGCCGCTTGAATCCCAAGCTTCTGTTGCCCGTCGATGTTGTCGTCTCTTCCGCCCGAGGGCCGCGCCTCAAGTCTCCTGGCTCGGTCAAGCGGAATGAGAGCATCATGGACATCGGGCCGGCCACGATCAGCCTTTTCGCCGAGAAGATCAAGGCGGCAGCGACCTTAGTTTGGAACGGGCCTTTGGGCAAGTTTGAAGAGCCGAGCTTCCGGCAGGGGACGCTTTCCATCGCCCGCCTGATCGCTTCCCGCGCCGGCGGTCCGGCTTTCGGCCTGGTCGGGGGCGGGGAAACGGTAGCCGCCTTGAAGCTGACTAAGATGGAAGAATACGTGGACTGGGTATCCACGGCCGGCGGCGCCGGCCTGGCCTATCTAGGCGGTGAGCCGATGCCGGGCTTAGAGGGAATAATAAAGTAATAAAGATATGGGCAAAAAGATCAAAAGCGTTCTCGCCAGGGAAATCCTCGATTCGCGGGGACAGCCGACTGTGGAGGTTTCGCTGAGCTTGGAGGGAGGCTTGGAAGCTTCGGCCAGCGTGCCCAGCGGCACCTCGGTCGGCCTCTATGAAGCCAAAGAGCTGCGCGACGGCGACACCCGCCGCTATTTCGGCCAAGGGGTCCTCAAGGCTGTGGCCAAGGTCAATGAAGAGATTGCGCCCAAGTTAATTGGCCAGGATGTTTTCCTCCAGGCGGAGATAGATCGTCAACTGATTGAGCTTGACGGCAGTCCGGACAAACGGCGCCTGGGAGCTAACTCGGTTTTAGCCGCGTCTTTGGCCTGCGCCCGGGCCGGAGCCAAGGCTTCAGGCCAAGAACTATTTTCATACTTAGCTTCGGCATACGGCTTTGCTGCACCCGGCCGTTTGCCGGTGCCCATATTCAATATTTTCAACGGCGGCGTCCACGCCGACACTAACCTTGATTTCCAGGAGTTCCACGTTATTCCCAAGCGCCAGAGCGTTGCGGAAATGGTCCGCCTGGGCGCGGAGATATTCGCCCGCCTCGGCCGCGAACTGCGCTCGGCCGGCTATGACAGCGATGTCGGCACCGAGGGCGGCTATGCTCCGGACATCGATTCCAGCCTGGAAGCGATTGAGCTGATTCTCGCCGCCGCTTCCCGGACCGGGTATAAGGCGGGTGAAGACTTCTGGCTGGGCGTTGATGTTGGCGCCTCTCTCCTGTATGATCAGGAGAAGCGCCGCTACGTCTTTCCCCTTGACCGCGCTTTTTTCAGCGCTGACAACCTCATCGGCCTATATAGCGAATGGCTCAAGAAATACCCGTTCCTTTATATAGAAGACGGCCTTGATCAGGATGCCTGGGAAGATTGGCGCACCCTGACTGCCGAATTGGGCGGGAAGCTGGTTTTGGCCGGCGATGATTTTTTTGCCACCAACCCAGAGCGCCTGAGCCGAGGCCTCTCGGAGAAAGCAGCCAATGCTATCATTATCAAGCCCAATCAAGCCGGCACCCTGACCGAAGCGGTGGATTGCCTCAAGCTGGCCCAGAAGCACGGATACAAGGTGATTGTTTCTCACCGCAGCGGCGAGACTAACGATGATTTCATCGCTGACCTGGCCGTGGCCGCCTCAGCCGAATATCTCAAGGCCGGCTCGCTATCCCGGGGAGAAAGATTGGCTAAATACAACCGCTTAATGGCCATAGAGCTGATGCTCGGCGGGAAGAAATAATATGGCCAGCGGACAAGACAATCCGGATCAATCAGCCAGGCCTAAGATTTTAGTTTTTTTGCTTTTAGACGGCTGGGGCATTGCCCCGCCCAGCGAAGCCAATGCCTTGTCAAAAGCCAATATGCCTTTTCTCTCCCGCTTGATACGAGAATATCCGGCAGCGGTTCTAAGAGCCCAGTTCCCTGACATCAATAGCCGCTATTTAGCCTTGGGAAGCGGAGTCAAGCAAGAAAGCGGCCAGCCTTTTTCCGGACCTACCCTTACCGGCCTGCTTTCCCAGGCCGGCCTGAAACAGCTCAAACTGGCTTCAGCCGAGAGGCTGGCGGCCCTGACTTGTTTTTTCAGCGGCTGCCTGGAAGAGCGCCTGCCCGGCGAAGACTGGCTGAGCGTCTCATCTTTGGATAGGCAGCGCCAGCCCGATCCCGGCCTGACCCAGATACGCCTGGCCCGCGAATTGGTGCGGGCTATAGACGGAGGCGAATATGATTTTATCGTCGCTTCTTCCGCCGCCCTTGATCTGGCCGCCGCCAGCGGAGACGAAGCGCTTATCGGGAAGACGGCGGCTAGGATAGACCGCAATTTAGAGAAGATCGCCGCGGCCGTCGCAGAAAAACAGGGGGTTTTAATCATCTCTTCCAGCCATGGTAATGCGGAAAAGACCAAGGACTTGGTTTCCGAAGAACCGGACAAAAGCCGGACCAATAATCCCGTCCCCTTCATTATTTGCGGCGAGGAATACAAGGGCTTGAGCTTTAGCGGCGGTGATGCCATTGGCGGCGACCTGAGCCTGGCTGCGCCCAGCGGCGACTTAGAAGACTCGGCCGCTACTTTGGCCGATATCCTGGCTTTGCCCGGCAGGGAAGATTTGCCTGGTCACAGCTTAGCCGGTCTTCTGGCTTGACAGCCAAGCTGGCCCGGGATATATTACCCAGTCAATTTCTTTTTAAATATATATCAAGATGGATTTCGATGTAAACAAAGCAGAGACCCTCCTGAATCTTCAGGAAGAAGAAGCTTCCCGTGGCCAGGAAGCGCCGTCGCCACCGGACTCTGAATCCTTGAATTGTCTGACCGGCTTGCCGGAAGGAGACGAAGCCCAAGAACCGCCAACGGGCGGATAAAAAAGAACCGGGAGATTAATCCCGGTTTTTCATTTGGCAGGAGTAAAGTCTAGAAGAAGAGATGGCCGAGCAGGCTGGTCAGGAAACCGATTAGGCCGCCGACTAGGACTTGCAAGGGGGTGTGGCCGATCTTTTCCAGCTGCTTGGGGTAGCGGCGATCAAGGAAGTCGTCTTCTTTCAAGTCTTGGACCATGACGTTCAGGGTTTTTCCGTGCTGGCCCAGATAGTTCCTTAACCCGATGGCGTCGACAATGGTAATAGTGGCGAAGACAAAGGCGACGGCGAATTCAGGCGAGGCGATGCCCAGGCGGAAAGCGACGATTGAGGCCACGGCGACGACGACCGAGGTGTGGCCGGAAGGCATATCGGAGTAGGCGAAGATGTCATGCCAGCCTATCTTCCGCTTGAAAGAGCGGATGATGACCTTGGAGCCCTGAGCCAAGGCAAAAGCGATGATCGGGCAGAGGACAAAGATATGCATATAGGCTTAGATATCTAAATTTTCCACCTTCCTGGCGTGGGTCTGGATGAAGCTCTTGCGGGGGGCGACATTGTCGCCCATGAGCATATCAAAAATCTGATCGGCTTTGGCCGCATCTTCCACGGTGACCTGCTTGACGATGCGGCTTTCAGGATTCATGGTCGTTTCCCAAAGCTGCTCCGGATTCATTTCGCCCAAGCCTTTGTAGCGCTGAATATTAATCTTGACTGGCCTAATCGCGCCTTTCCCGGCTTTGGCATTTGTTTCTTCAGTAACGATTTCCTGGCTTTCCGCCTCATCGCTTTCTTCGCTTATTTCCACTGTTTCCTCGGGCAGGCCGCCGAATTCGGTAATGATTCTTTCTTTTTCTTCGTCGCTGTAGGCATAGCGGACAGCCGCCCCCTTTTTCACCTGATAAAGCGGCGGCTGGGCGATAAAGAGGTGGCCGCCGGAAATCAGGTCGCCGAAATGGCGGAAGAAGAGAGTCAGGA
>CAYSJT010000030.1:0-5372 GCA_964431625.1 uncultured Gammaproteobacteria bacterium
ATCCTCAACTTGATATTTCTTGGCCTGGGGCAGGGAGGCGAGCAGGGTCTCGGCTTCGGCTAAAAGGGAGCGGGCGCCAAGATCATCGCTATAGAGCAGATGGGAATCGATCAAGCTTTCCTTGTCTTCTATTTGAGAAACCAGGGCGGAGAATTCTTCCCGGGCCGTTTGTCGCTTCTGGCTGCCCGTGCTGATAAGCAGGCTGGAAAGAAGAATGAAAACGGCTAAGCCTAAGCCGACTAGCAGCCAGCGGTTCCTGGGGCTAAGAGAAGCGACCCAGGCTTTCAGGCCGGACCAAAGGTTTGACCAAAAATGAGGATTGAAAGGAGCGGCCAGAGCAATGAGGAGGCGCTTGCCTTTATGCCAGGCCCAGCCCGGCTCTTTACGGAAAAATATCTTTTCTTGAGTCAAGAAAGACTCAGCCCGCGGCATGTTCAAGCTGTTTATCGGCCTAAATTTGTATCGGCCTGAGGCAGGGAACTTAATTCTGTTTCCGGTCGGCGCCAGGCAAGCGGCTTGATTTCCGGACGCAGGCGCCCCAGGGTTTCCTTCACTCCTTTAAGGATTTTGGGGAAATTAACTAGGCCGGCCGGCGCCAGCATCTGTTCAGTTTTGGCCTCAGTGCTGTTTAAAGAAGAGATCGAGGCCTGAGCCGAGGCCGCCTCCGCTGCCTCCTCTCTAACATCAATTGGCAAACCGACGGTATTCTTGATCAAGATGCCGAGGAAGGGGACATAGGCGTTTATCTTGCTTAAGACGTTTTTAATCTGTTCGGCAGCCACTATCGGCGGCAGCTTAGTGATAATGTTCACCATTTCCCGGCCGGAAAGGTATTCAGGCAAAGCTTCGCTGGTAAAAACGAAATACGATCCAACCGGAATCTCGCCGCTGATGACGGAACTAAAAAGACTGCCGGCTTCGCCCTTAGACGTTGGACCGGAATCATCAGCCGCATTAGCTTCAACATTTATCACCTCATACTGATTGGCCCGATGGTAAATGAGCAGGGCCCGGTTCTTGCCGAAATTAGAAAAATGGAGACGATTCTCATAGATGACGCCAAGGGTAATATTGGTCGCTGCCGGATTAAGGCGGATCTTTTCTTCGGAGATGAATTCCAAAAGACTTTTATTGGTCTTAGCCAGAGCCGCCTCGAAGATATTCTCTACTCTCAACCCTTCAATCTTGTCTTTCAAGGCCAGCTTCTCGTCGTCATAGTAATTATCGCTCAGGCTCTCCACTAAAAAATCAAGCAGCTTGCGGCCGTCGCTCTTGCGCCCGCCGATTTCCGCTAGAATAAAAATCTTGCCGGCTAAATTTTCCTTGATGGCGTCTGGCTGGGCGACATAGACTTCGCTGAGCCCGCTGGATTGGCCGGAGTTGAGAGAGATTTGAGCAATTTTATGATACATAAGGCGAATAACAAGAGGCGGACACAAGCCGCTCCGTTTGACTGTTAGACTTTTATATTATACTATAAATCCGTAAATAAACAAATATGCTCAGCGCCCTTTTTGGCTCAGAAGCTAGGGTAAAAATACTAGCCGTCTTCCTGCTCAGCACGGCTGAAAAATATTCAGCCAGGCAGCTGGCCGCAGAGACCGGCCTGTCTTCGCCTTCGCTCCGGCGTGAACTGGAAGGCCTGACTGAGCTGGGCCTAATCAAGGAAACTTCCTCGGACAGCGAAAGCCGCGAAAAAAGGCCGACTCGCTGGTACCGCCTGAACCGAGATTGCCTCATCTATCCAGAACTTCGGGCTCTTTTTACCAAAGCCCAGATACTTTCCAGCCGCAAATTCATCAGCGGCCTGGAAAAAGCCTGCCGCCCCAGGCTCCTGGCTCTGACCGGCTTTTTCACTAATAATTCTTCGCCGACTGACATGCTGCTGGTTGGCAACATCAAACGTCCGGCTCTGGCCAAGTTGATAAAGGAGCTGGAAAGAGATCTGGGCCGGGAGGTAAACTACACTATCATGAGCGAGCGCGAATTCGAATATCGGCGCCAAGTCATGGATATCTTCCTCTATAATATCCTGGAAGGCAAAAACGTCATCTTGATAGATAATCTGCATCAGAACTGATATGACGCGCTTACTGCTCCACAGCCTTAACTGGCTGATAAGAATCATCAAATACGCCCTCTTGCTAGCGGCTATTTTATTAATCGCTGGCTTAGCCATAATTGCCAGTGCCTATACCGACCTCAAACAGGCTGGCCAGCAAGGCTTAGAAGGCAAAGCCAGTTTGGAATTGGCTGTCCAAGCTGCCCAAAACGGGCGTTGGCTGGAAGCTAAAGAATCCGCCATCAGTAGCCAAACGAGCTTCAATCAGGCTCTGGATGCCTTAGCGCAAGCTAAACAAAAAAAAGCTTTGAACCAGATACCGCCCCTGCGCCAACAGATAAACGACCTGGAATACCTTATAAAAACCGCGGAAATTCTCAGCCGTTCTCTGACTAATGTCCTGCCTCTGACCGAAGAAATCTCCAAAGCTTCTTCCAGCAGTTTTAGCGATCTGTCCGCTGAGCATAAAGAGGGTCTGCTCCGACTCATCTACCAAGCCGAACCAGAACTAAGCGGCCTCAAGGCTAACCTTGACCTCGCCCGACTGAATTTGAATCAAATACACCGCATCGGGGTACTCTGGCCAATATACGGACAGATAAGTGACCTGCGTCAGGAATTGGACCAAGCCTCGTCTCTCTTAGAAGAAGTTATTCCTCTCTCCCGTCTCCTGCCGCATCTGGCCGGATACCCCGATGCCAGCCGCTTCCTCCTGATTATGCAGAATAACGATGAAATTCGCCCCAGCGGCGGCTTCATCGGCGTCTATGGCCTGATGGAAAACCGAGCCGGAGAGATAGTCTCTCTCCTGGCGGATGACAGCTACCACGTCGATATGCCGGCGGTGGGGAAGTGGCGCCTGGAGCCGCCGATGCCGATACAGAAATACATGAACGTGGAAAACTGGTACTTGCGCGATGCCAATTGGTCGCCTGATTGGCCGACTTCGGCCCGACAGATCCTGTCCATATACGCCGGGGAAAAAGCGGCCGTGGGCGAAGCGACGCCCGGCTTTGACGGCGTCATTGCCATCAATCCGGATTTTGTTGCTGACCTGATTGACCTGGTCGGGCCGATAACCATCGGCGGGGAAGAATACCGCGGCGAGAACTTCCAGCCGCTTCTGCAATACAACGTGGAAATGGCCTATAAAGAGAAAGGAGTCTCATCCTGGGACCGCAAGGATGTGGTTAACGATTTGCTAAAAGAAATGGAAAAAAGGCTGTCCAACTTGGAAGCCAGCCGCTGGCCCAAGCTCCTTGAAATTATCAAGGACAACATTGCCGCCAAGAATATCCAAGCATACTTCATTGATCAGTCCGCCCAGTCTTTGATAGTTGATTTGGGCGCCGATGGCCGGGTGAAAGGGGGTGCGGCCGACTACTTGATGGTGGTCGACGCTAACCTGGCCGCCTATAAGACCGACGCGGTCATGGACAAGACCATCAATTACCAGATTTCTCCAATGGAAAACGGACTAGAAGCTGAATTAGTGCTCGGCTACGGCCATCAGGGGGGCTTTGATTGGCGCACTACCAGATACCGCAGCTATACCCGCGTCTACGTACCTCTGGGCAGCGAGCTGATATCAATAGACGGCCTGGATAAAAGCAAATCCGACCTAAGTGTCGCCAATGACGTCGAACTTGAGAAAACCATCTTTGGTTTTTTCTTCAGCGTTGAGCCTGGTAACTCCGAGACTATCACCATACGCTATCGCCTTCCCGCCGGCCTCAAAGCTTTGGCGGACTCAGGCCGATACGAGCTGCTGGTCCAGAAGCAATCGGGCCGGCGGACTAAAAGCTTGAAAGTCGACTTGAAACTGGCCGACCCCTTCTTCTTCATCGGCGATCTGGAGACGGACAAGGTATTTAGGGCGGAATAATTCGAGAAATAGGATTGAGTATATGAAAAACCCCTGCGCAAGCAAGGGTTTTTCGTATGTGACAAACTGTATTTGGCTCTTTAATAGATTATTGCACCTCAAAGGCGATGCTATAGTGCAATCCCGAGTTAAGGCCGCTGACCTTGATATCGGTGCGCTGGGCGTTGAGCTCGGGAATGGTGAGTTTTAGATTGAAACGGCCCTGTCTGTCGGCTTGGACATTAACCAAAGCTTGGCCGGCTAGAGAAACACTCAAATTTTCATCCGGCCAATAACCGCCTCCCCAAAGATTAATTTCTGCTCCCGGGGAACCGAAAGTATGGCTCAGGCCGAGAAAGAGGCTTTCCTGGGACTGGGGCGCGCTCTGGGCTTCGGCCCGGACCGAGGCGACCTTATCCAAATTCTTATCCAAGACTAGGATGTTCGAAGCATTGAAGACAACTAGCATTTCGCCTTTATCACTAGAAAGCAGCTTAAGCCCCATGGCCCAGCCCTGAGGCGCGCCAATAGTGGTGGTGAAGACGTAATCCTTGAGTTTGAAATCTCCCCGACTGAACTTAACCACCCCGTAGCCGTTGGAAAAATAGACGGCATCTGAGCCGAGCAGGCCGGCCGCGTCATAGCCGGGAGCTTCCAGATGCTTGAAAGAGGCTAAAAGCTCGCCGGTCAGGGAATATTTCTTGAAGTGATAGTCATCGGCAACATAGATCTGGCTGGCGGCAGCGTCGAAATAGGCTTGGTGGTTTTCATTATCATAGAGGAATTCAAGCGGGATCTCGCGAATAACCGATTGGCTGCCCCGGTCAAATGCCTGAAGGCGGGAATCATCAAAGCCGAATATCAGCTGGCGGCTGTCGCCGCCGGTCACGCCATACCGATTAGAAGGAGAAAAACCGTTGCTCTCTATGACTTCCAGGGAAGAATTCATTATCTTCACCCCATGGCGACTAGCCGTTCCCAGACGATCGCCAAAAACGTCCAATCTTTCATACCAATCCCAATAGGTGTTGCGGTTCTTGGCGACAAGGACTAAGGAATTAAGATCGGAGAAATCATATTTAAAGACGGAATACTGAGAAATGGCGTAGACATAGAGGCGGCCGCCTTCCTGAGAAAACCGGACATCGCTATAGTTCTCGCTGGTATTGAAAGTCTGATTATAGTTCTTAACCTTAATTATCCGGTGCAAACTATCGCCTTCCAACTTGAAGATCTCCAAATAACCACTATCAGCGCTGCCGACAACAATCTGCCCGTTATAATTAATAGCATCGCCGGAATAATATGGCTGAATGTCAGCCTGGCTAGGAGCAGCGAAAAGGAAAAATAAAGCTAAAATAGCCGCTAAAAATGCCGCTTTCAGCAAATTAAAATTAAACTGTCTGTTTGCCATATTCTTTAAATTTATTTATTTCTCATCTATGC
>CAYSJT010000031.1:0-5235 GCA_964431625.1 uncultured Gammaproteobacteria bacterium
CCAGTTTTTCTTGGTTACCGCCGCTGAGACTCAAATATTGCTGGAGCTTTTTCAATCCGCTTTCATCAAGCTGCGGCGCGGGGTCGAATTCGTTCTCCGCTTCCCTGGTTAATTCGGAAATAGCCGCTTCCAGGCCGATCTTGGGAATCTTGTCGAGGATTCTCATGATTTCCCTGTTTATCTCTTCGGACGTGACCCGCTCCCGGCCATTAATGTCCAAGAGGGCGGTCAGGCCATTGAGGATCTTGCGGTTGTTAATCTTGATGATGAATCGTTCGAGCCCAAGCGCTTTGAAAGTCGCATATATAACAGATACTATCTCCGCGTCTGCCAGCATCAGCGGGCAGCCGGCAATATCAACATCAAATTGATAGAATTGCCGGTAGCGGCCTTTCTGTGGCGAATCAGCCCGAAAAACCGGGCCGACGACCATCCGCCGCCAAGGCAGCTTTATCCCGCTTTTCTCCTTTTGGTTATAGGGGTTGGCCGAGAGGAAGCGCGCCAAAGGCACGGTGTGGTCGAAGCGCAAGGACATTGAATCTTCGTTTTGGGAGTTGCGGCTCTTTACTTGGAAGATATTCTTAGAGGTTTCGTCCGAGCCGGTGAGGACCCGGGTGAACTCTACAAAGGGGGTTTCTATCGGGTTATACCCGAAAGAACGGAAGGTTTGGCTGATAATGCCGAGCATTTTCTCGCGGGCAAGGTATTCCTGGGGACCGAAGTCTAGGAATCCGCCTGGTTTTTCGGGTTTTACTGTTTTGTCTGTCATAGCTATTTGTTAAGGAACGTGTTCAAGATATATTACCCGATAAAAGGCAAGATGTCAAAATATAGGACAATTAAAAAACCCGTCTTTTAAACGGGTTTTGGCGAGGGCACGACGGGACTCGAACCCGCGACCGCCAGATCCACAATCTATCGTTCTGCCAACTGAACTACGTGCCCTTATTTATTTTGTTTTTCTATAATAACAAAGTTTTTTAATAATGTCAACCGGAGATTCTGTGGTCTATTTCCGAATAGAGAGAGCGCTTCTTGCCGTAGAAACAAGCCCACTCCCTATCGCCATAGGAGAAATGCCACCATTCGCCATAGAAAGGGGCTAGCCCTTGTTTGAGTAGGACGTCGTGTAACAGCTTTCTAAGCCTAGCCTGCTCCTGGCTGATAGCCCGACTAAAAGTTTTTATTTTTTCCGGATTACTATAATCGGCTATTCTTGTGCCCAAGTTTAATTCTCGGCCATTTTTTTCTATGGTCACATCGATAGCGCCTCCGGTCGTATGTCCGGCGACATCGGGAGAGGCGACAAAGTTATGAGCTAAGGCAGCCAGTTGATCTGACCCGAGGAGCCTATATTTGCCACTTATTTTTTTCATTATTTGATTAAAATATTTTTCTTGGACTTCAGGGTGCCTATATCCATAGACCACCCTCAGCTTCGCTCCCGGCAGAAGTTTCCCTAGCTGAAGATTGGCGCGCCTGAGCTTATCCGCCAGACGTTTGCGGACCAACATTTGATTGCCCAGGTATTTATGCATGTCCCGTTTTTGGTAGCGACAGGCGATATCCGGGCAAGATTTATTTAAAGATACCAAAGGATCCCGGCTTTTTCCGGCTGATATTTTTTTGAGATCTTGGTATTTCAAGATTTTTGCTTTTTGATTAATCATAAACAAACTATGCCAATATTTCCAAGACTAAGTTTATCATAGTCTTTTTAAAAAGCCCACTGGAAAAGCGGGCTTTTGTTTTCAAGAAACAGGACCGAAAAGGAAGATGCGTTTCTGGCTGGCCGTGCCGACTCCGTCTTTGGACATATCCTGCTCAAGGCCTGGAACTATCTTAGCCCCCAGCCTTGAATAAAGGGAAAGCGAATTGCTTCCTTCGGCCGCAGTGCGCATCAAGTAGTAATTTATTCCCTGACTTTTGGCCCAATCTAGGCGACGCTTGATAAGCTCGGTACCTATTCCTCTGTTTCTGTATTCGTCTAAGACCGCTAGCTCTGACATATAGCACGTTTCCATGGTATGGAACGGCAGACCGGGACGGCGGCGCAGCGATAAAAGAAATAAGGAATTGGGACAATTGGCGCTAATCCTGGCTAAAGGCAGGCAGCAGCCTAGGCCGACGGCTCTTTCTCCGTCTAGGGCGAGGATAATACAGCCTAAGCGACGGTGCGGTTTCCAGGCCAGATTGTCTACCATTTCTTCATCGTATTCTTCGAAGTATGGCGGACCGGAGAAAGCTTCCTGGTAGACCTGAGCGAACCCTTTGAAATAAAGAGCTTCGTTTTCAGGCCCGATTTCGACGTATCTGATGTTAGAAGTCTCCATCGATTACCTCCATTTCGCTTTGCAGGGTGACAGAATCTTTGCCTATTTCCACCTTGATGATGCCGCCGCTCGGCTGTTCTATGATCTTTATCCCCGAAAATCTGGCGGCCGCGATTGAACCTGAGCCACAGGAAGACTCGTAAAAGAATGAGTCAACCCCTCCATTAACTCGTACAACCGGATCAATTCTGGCGATGGTTCCGGCTTCATCCCTATTCAGCCAGACTACGCCGACCGCTTCACGGTCGCTTAATCCAAGCAGATCGGTGATGCGTTGGTGTTCGGCCACATAATTCTTTGGGAAATCAGCCTCAATGACGACATGAACGATTCCACCAAGGTCGACGATAGCTGAAGGGTCCGGCCATCTCAGGGATTCCATAGGAGTTTGCATCCCGGGAAATGAGCAATCTACATAATATTTCCCCGGCTCCAGATTGCGCACAACGGCGAGGACTTTTCCGGTAAAACCAGACATGGTGAATTCCACTTCGGCTGATCCGGAAAGATAAGATAAAACCAGGGCGGCGGCTCTGGCGGCATTGCCGCAAAACTCCCCGCCACTCATCTCAAAGTGCTTGTCGCTAGCAACCAGAAAGCCAGCCTGTTCCACTGCTTTGTCTTGGTTTTTCTCTATCATTTCCCGTCCTTTGGCCGCGTACCCCTCTCGGCTGTACGCTTGGTCAATAATTTCAATGGCTGTGGCATTTCCGCCAGCAGCCGTGATGATACAGGTTTTCTTTGTTTTCATATTTATCGGTTTTTGTTTCTTATTTTAAAAGAGCTCGTTTCATCTCTTGGTTGCCAAGAGGGGTCCGGACCAGGAATCTTATTCCTGATTCCGACTCCTCCCGGCAGCCGCTTCGGTATGGTGCTGCGCTCTTATCTTTTTCAGCACCAGTTTATATCCGTCCATGCCGTGATTCAACCACTTGGAAATCCGGGCAACAGTGGCCGAGCTTAGCCCAGTAGACTTTTCTATTTCGCTATATGGCCGTTTTTGATCCAAAAGCCGAGCCGCTTGCCAGCGCTTGCCAAATTCATTTATTTCCGCTTCCGTTAAGAGGTCGCGGAAAAACCGTCTGGCCTCATCGCGGCTGGCCAATTGAAGGATGGCTTGATATAAGTCGTCGGCCTGCTTGTTATTATCCAGTTTATACATACCTTACTTTAATACGTTAAAGCACTTTAATATATTAAAGCATGGGCCGAAACTTGTCAAGCCTATTTTGATACAAAAATTATTAGTTTATTATTAAACAAATTATCAATTTATTTAAATTTTTTTCTACCCCCGCATTTCTTCCACCACCCCGTCCACTAGGTCATTCCGGCTGGGGATGACAGCGCTGACCCTAAGCTTTTCGGCGATGCGGCCGTAGACCGATTGGCTGATAGCGACATTATCGGTGAAACGGGGATCCTGAGGATACAGCTTGGCTAACTCTTCCGGAGGGATGGCGCGCAGCTTGTCCCGGAAAGTTCGATAGGCTTTCGGGCTAAGGGCTAGCGGGTGTCCGGGTATATGATTGGCTGAGAAGCTTATACCGAGCTTAGGCGCGACCTCGGACAAGAAATCAAAAGTGCCACTAATAAAGAAAGGGGCTTGGTATGGGGCCACCCCCTCCAGTTTCTTGTCCACATAACTATCTATCTCTTCCCAATTCACCTTACCTTGGCCGAAACTGGCACGAAGGAAATTTACGCCAAAATCTAATTCTTTGGACCAATCCGGATTATCGCCCTCCCCGCCAGCTATTTCCGTGCTCCCTCCTCCGATATTGGCTACGGCAAAAGACCCCAGGCCAGCCATTTGAGGTACGAAGCCGCGGTACAGGTAGAAAGCTTCTCTGTCTTGGCTCAGTATTTCCAGCTTTGCGCCGGCCATTTTCCCTATCTTCTCGGCTAATTCCCTGGCCGCGGCCGACTCCCTAAATATGGCCGTACCCAGAACCCGGGTAAGGTTGACGCCAAGACGCCTGTTCTCCTCCAAACAGCGCCTGAGAAGCTCTAGGAGGCGATTCTCGGTCGCCTGGCTGATTAAAGCCTCTCCGCCCAGGTTGGCTTCGGAATAGCGGCGATATAGCAAAAGTTCCGGCCGGCCGGAAAGGTCGCGGAAGATATAATGCTTGAGGCTCTTAGTGCCGATATCGAAGATGGAAATAATAGGCATGCAGAAGTGTTTTATATAACAAAAATAGCATGATAACCACATTCCTGTCTATTTATTTTCGCCTTCTAGACAAATTATCAAAGCAGTGTTAATCTGCCCTTGTCCTCGATTAGTCCTTATCAATTTATTAAAAGGAAAAGGAAACGAGCATCCTGCCGCATGAAGCGCCAGGAAGGCGTCCCGCAAGCGACGCTACACACGCAAGAGTCGTGAGTCTTTTTGGAGGGAGGGGCCAGCCAGCCCCTCCCATTTTATTAAACATAGGTTTATAAAAAATAGCACTTTCGTGCTATCTATTTGAGTTACTGCTCCAAAAAGAGGTAAACCCTTTCCCCGTTTAACCTTATTTGTCCGACATTTTTATGCCGGAACCCGAGTTGGGGAGTGAATTCCCTGGCAAAGGCCAGCCGCTTGGTACGGCGGGCGTCCTCTGCCCAGCTGGGACTAGCTATTAAATGCAGCATCCCGTTTGACTCCAAGCTTTCCGCGGCCCTAAGGCTGGCGACATCTTTGCCTATTTCTATCCGGATAATGGAAGGCAAATAGCTTGGCTTTTTGATTAAAATCAGTTCTTGTGTCGGCATATTACAGAAGTTTGGATTAATAAAGAACAAAAAAACATACCATAGATAAAAAATTATAGTAACCCCAGGCGGTTATAGCAAGATAAGAGTGAGATCAATTTAAAAAGAATTAAGGCCGGATAAATATCCGGCCTTAATGTATAAT
>CAYSJT010000032.1:0-4851 GCA_964431625.1 uncultured Gammaproteobacteria bacterium
GGGTATGGGTGAGTTCCTTGGCGATCTTGATGCGCTGGGCTTCGCCGCCGGAAAGGGTGGTGGCGCTCTGGCCTATCTTGATATATCCCAAGCCGACCGAGGCCAGGACCTTGAGCTTGTCGGTGATGTAGTAGTTGCCGTCAAAGAGCTCCATCGCCTCGTCTATGGTCAGATCCAAGACGTCGGCGATGCTCCGCCCCTTGTATTTTACCTGGAGGGTCTCGCGGTTGAAGCGCTTGCCGCGGCAGACTTCGCATTCTACCAGGACCGGAGGCAAGAAGTGCATTTCAATCAGGTTGGCCCCGGCTCCCTGGCAGGCTTCGCAGCGGCCCCCGGGCCGGTTGAAGGAGAAGCGGGAAATGGAATATCCCCGCTCCCGCGATTCCTTAAGCTCGGCGAAGAAGTCGCGGATGGGGGTGAAGATGCCGGTATAGGTGGCGGGGTTGGAACGGGGGGTGCGGCCAATAGGCGACTGGTCAATAACTATCACCTTATTGATATACTCCGTCCCCTTTATCTCCTTGACCGTCTCCAGCTTGGCCCGGCCCCCGGGCCGGTTTTTTATTTTCATCACATTGCGGTAGATGACGTCATAGAGGAGGGACGATTTGCCGCTGCCGGAAACGCCGCTGATGCCGACCAGGCGTCCCAGCGGGATTTCCGTTTTCAGGTTCTTGAGATTATTGGCGCTGGCGCCGATTATTTTGAGAGCGCCGTGGTTCTGTTCGCGGCGCTTGGCCGGCAAGGCGATTTCCTTTTTGCCAGATAAGTATTCCAGGGTGAGCGAGCGGGGATTGGCTGCTAGGCCTTTCTGGCTCAAAAGCTCTTTGACCGGGCCGCTGGCCGTGACTTCCCCGCCGTGTAATCCGGCCAAAGGGCCGAGATCAACCAGGTAGTCGGCGGCGCGGATGGTCCGTTCATCATGTTCGACGACGATAACGCTGTTATTCTTGTCGCGTAATTTCTTCAGAGTGGCGATGAGCTTGTCGGTGTCCTGTTCATGCAGGCCAATGGTCGGTTCATCTAGGACATAGAGGGTGCGGGAAAGGTGCGAGCCTATCTGCGAGGAGAGGCGGATGCGCTGGGCTTCGCCGCCGGAAAGAGTATGGGCTTCGCGGTCCAGGGAGAGATAGTCCAAGCCGACCCGGAGGAGGAATTCCAGACGGCTGATTATCTGGATGATGACGTTTTCGGCTACGGCCCGCTGGCGCTTGCTCATCTTTTCATAGTATCGGTTGAAGAAATCCAGGGCCGACGCGATAGAGAGGTTGGCCACTTCAGCAATATTTTTGTTAGCCAGCCTGACGGAGAGCGCTTCCGGCTTGAGGCGGGCGCCCTGGCATTTCAAGCATTTATCCCCGCCGAAGAAATTAGTTCGGCCTAGTCCCGAACATTCCGGGCAGGCTCCGTGGGGGGAATTGAAAGAAAAGAGGCGCGGCTCCACCTCCGGGAATGAGAAGCTGTCGTTGGGGCAGGTCCAATTAGCTGAGAGCAGGAATTCGTCCCGGCCGAATTTGGCTATCAGAAGGCCGCGGCTGTGCTCTAGGGCAGCTTCCACCGCCTCAAAAAGTCGGGTCTCGTCGGAAAGCTGGGCCTTGTCAATCAGAATATCGATATCATGGGCCTGCTTCGGTTCCAGCTTGACCTTTTCTTTGAGGTCATGGAAGCTGCCGTCTAGCCTCGCCTGATGGTATCCCAGGGAGAGGAAGTTATATAGCATTTGGTAGTATTCGCCTTTGCGGCCGCGTACTACCGGCGAGAGGATTGAAACATGATCTTCACCCTTTTCCCTGCCCCGGTTGATGATGATATCCACCATTTCCTCCGGGCTGAGCTTTTCTATCTTGGTGCCGCAGAGCGGACAGAAGACTTCGCCCAGGCGGGCATAGAGGACGCGGAGATAGTCGTAGATGTCGGTCAGGGTGCCGACGGTCGAGCGCGGGTTGTGGGACAGGGCTTTCTGGTCAATGGAAATAGCCGGAGCCAGGCCGACTATCTCGTCCACTTCGGCCGGCTTCTTCTGACCGAGGAATTGGCGCATATAGGGTGAGAGGGACTCGACATACTGGCGCTGGCCTTCGGCGAAGATAGTATCAAAAGCCAGCGACGACTTGCCGCTGCCGGAAACGCCGGTAATGACCGCTAATTGATTATGCGGTATTTCCAGGTCGATATTTTTCAAATTGTGCATGCGCGCGCCGCGGATGCTTATCTTCTCGGCCATATCATTATTTTTCTAGGAAAGGATTAGGTTCGTCGAAAGTGATGCGCCTGAGCTGGTGGTTGATGTAGTCAAGGGCCGTGCCGTATTCCTTGTGGTATATGGTATCGACCGAGCCGAAGAGAGCTTGGCCATAGTCAAATCCCAGCTTGGCGCTGGCTTCTTTGACCGCCATTTCAGTCGGCCCCTCTATTTCCACGTAGGGTTTGAGATAGGGCCATTCGTCTATGGTTATTTCCGTTTTTTCCAGGCGCCAAAGCTCCCTGAGGTTTTCTTGATATGCCTTCTGGCGGGCGCCGACGGCTTCCAGGAAGGCAACGCCAGTTTGAAAGTCGCTGATCTCCAGGCAGATTTCCTTCTGGTCTTCTATCCTGTCCCCGCTGACCACTTTAAGGCTCATGGTTACCTTATCCTTCTCGTCCCGAACCCGCAGCCAGCCGCCGGGGATCTCATGCCCGGAGGGCAGCTCAAAGACTATCCGCTTCTGCAGATACGAAGGCTTGATGAGTTTGGCGCCGGCCTTTTCCAAGCGGCGCCTCACGTCTTCTTTGTCTACGGCCAGGAAAGTGGCTTCGTATTCTATGTTCATATGCTTTTAGTCTAGTTTTCTTCGCCCAAATCGAGGAAATCTTCTATCTTCTTGCTGACATTTTTCGGCTTTATCCCGTGCTTTTTATTATACTCCAATTGCTTCTGCCGCCGCTTATTCGCCTCCCGTATCGCCCGCTTCATGGAATCGGTCTCTCTGTCGGCGTAGAGGATTATCTTGCCTTTGACGTTTCTAGCCGCCCGGCCCATGGTCTGAAGCAGCGATGTCTGGCTGCGCAGGAAGCCTTCACGGTCGGCGTCTAAAATAGCTACCAGGGTGACCTCGGGCCGGTCCAGGCCTTCGCGGAGCAGGTTGACGCCAATGAGGACGAGGAATTTGCCGGTCCTGAAGTCCTTGAGGATTTCCGTCCGTTCGAAGGTCTTGATGTCGGAATGGAGATAGTTGGAAGATATGCCCTGGGCGAGGAGATAGGCGTTTAGGTCCTCGGCCTGCTTCTTGGTCAAGGTATTGATAATCGCCCTTTCTTCCAGGGCGGATATCTGTCTGGTTTCCTCGACAATGTCGTTTATCTGGCTCCAATTACGCTTCTTATCAAAGACCGGCCTCACCTCTATTTCCGGGTCCAAGAGGCCGGTGGGGCGGATAACCTGCTCCACAACCTGGGAAGACTTTTTGAGCTCAAAATCGCCGGGCGTAGCTGTCGTGAATATGACCTGGCCGATGCGTTTTTCAAACTCCGGGAAGCGCAGGGGGCGGTTGTCCAGGGCCGATGGCAGGCGCCAGCCATATTGGATAAGGGTCTCCTTGCGCGAGCGGTCGCCGCTGTACATGCCTCTGATTTGGGGTACGGCGATATGCGACTCATCGATTATGGTTATAAAGTCCGGCTTCCCTTCCTTCCAGGGGAAATATGCCAGGAGCGAATCAGGCGCCTCTCCGGCCAGCTTGCCGGAAAGATGCCGGGAATAATTCTCAATGCCGTGGCAGTAGCCGAGGCTGCGCAGCATCTCCAGATCGTAGCGGGTGCGGCGCTCCAGGCGCTCGGCTTCCAAGAGCTGCCCTTGGGAGCGGAAGTATGCCAGCCTGTCTTTCAACTCGGCCTTGATGTTTTCCATGGCCTTTTCTATCTGGGGCTTAGTAGAAATGAAATGCTTGGGCGGGAAAATGACGATTTCCGGCAGGTCGCCGATGAGATTGCGGGTCGTATCATCCACGATGCCGATTGAAGAAACCTTCTGATCTTCCAGCTCAAGACGGTATATCAGGTTTTCGGCCATGGGACGGATTTCAAAAATGTCGCCTCGCACCCGGAACTGGCCTCGTTTGATTTCCCCGTTTGTCCTGGAGAATTGGATGTTGATTAATTGGGAGATCAGGTCCGACCTGACCAGGGGCTGGCCTTTTTCCAAGCGCAGGCTCGCCTCCAAATAGCTTATGGGTACGCCGAGATTATAGATGCAGGAGACGGAGGCGACGACGATGACATCCCGCCGGCTGAGCAAGGCCGAAGTGGCGCCGTGCCGCAGGCGGTCTATCTCCTGGTTGATCATCGCTTCCTTCTCGATATAGGTATCGGTGATGGGAAGATATGCCTCGGGTTGGTAGTAGTCGTAATATGAGACGAAGTAGTGGACGGCGTTTTCCGGAAAGAAATTCTTGTATTCGCGGTAGAGCTGGGCGGCCAGGGCTTTGTTCGGGGCGATGACTAGGACCGGCCTGTTCCCTTCCTTTATCAGATTGGCGATGGTAAAAGTCTTGCCTGAGCCGGTCACGCCCAAAAGCGTCTGATAGGCAAAACCGGACTCAAGTCCGGTTTTGAGCTTTGATATAGCCGCCGGCTGGTCTCCGGCCGGCTGGAAATTGGATTTGAGCTTGAAGAGCCCGGGCATCGAATTATTGGATTAGGGCGCCAAGGGTATACTCGGGTAGGAGGCGGGCGGCGTTATTTTCCTGGTGCTTGCCGACCATTTGGAACATCAGGCTGGCGTCCTTGCCGCAGCCGTTTAGGATCTTCTCTCCGCCCGGATGCTTGCCGGATGCGACATACGGGGTCATGTCATAAACTTGCCCGTCTATAGCC
>CAYSJT010000033.1:0-4757 GCA_964431625.1 uncultured Gammaproteobacteria bacterium
GCCTAAGAGTGCGGCCAGGCTCGGCATGAAGGCGATGGTATAAGCGCTCCTTTGCCCCAGCCAGAAAAGACTAAGAATAAAAACGGCGTTGATTATCGGCCCGGTGATATATTGGGAATGGAGGAAAAAAGGCAGAAGCGAAGCCGTAATGCCTAAACCGCCAGTCATGGCTAAGTTAGCCAGCCAAGATCGATCAATAACTTTCACCTGTAAATTTTGATAATTGTTTTCCATAATCTTAAAAGCTTAGCCAGCTCTTTGACCCCGGACGGATAGAGCTGAGAGGCGATCCTTGACTGGGTTTGAAGGTTGTGTGGAGAAGCTGCTTCTCCAACCCTTTCTCCTTAGCCCAATCGTAATACTTCTTCATCGCCTTGTTCTCATGCGCCCGGCGCACCGGCTTGCCGCTGTCTATCCGATACATCCCTTCCAAGCGAGCCTGGCGCAGCGCCCTGGTCGTGGGAATAGGCTGGCCGCCGCCCCCCAGACAGCCGCCCGGGCAGGCCATGACTTCTACATAATGATACGATTTGAGCTTGGGCAAAACCTTGCCTATATTCCCGATGCCGTTGACTACACCTATTCTGAGGCGCTTGCCGCCGAGAGTGACCGTGGCTGTTTTGAATCCGGCCAAACCGCGGACTGCCTTGAACTCCAGAGGCGGCAGTTCTTTCCCGCCTTCATTTCCGGCTAAGAAAGAGGCGGCGGAGCGCAGGGCTGATTCCATGACCCCGCCGGAAGCGCCGTAAATGGCGGCGGCGCCGCTGCCGTCGTTGAAAAGCGGCTCGCCCTTGCCTTCGGGCAAATTCTTGAAATCAAGGCCGCGCTTCTGTATCATATAGGCCAGCTCTCGGGTAGTTAAGACATAGTCAACGAGTGGCCGGCCCTTGAATTTCAGTTCAGGCCTAGCCGCTTCATATTTCTTAGCCGTGCATGGAACAACAGAAACCACCGTTATCCTCTTGGGATCTATTCCCTTCTGCTTGGCCCAATAGGCCTTGATGGCACCGGCGGAATGGATATGAGGCGAGCGGGCGCTGGTCAGATGAGGGATGAGCTCGGGGTGATAGAATTCGGCATAGGCGACCCAGGCCGGGCAGCAGGAAGTCATCATGGGCAAGGCCTGCTTCTTGCCCTTCAGCCTTTCGACCAGCTCTTCCGCTTCGGTCATGGTCGTGATATCGGCCCCGAAGTTTATATCAAAGACGTGCTTGAAACCCAGGCGGCGCAGGGCGGAGTACGTCTTGCCCGTGCAGTCGCTCCCTGGCCTCAGGCCGAAGGCCTCGCCTAGGCTCACCCGGACCGCCGGCGCGAACTGGGCAACAACTAACTGGCGCTTGTCAGCTAAGGCCTTGGCCACGGCCTGATACTGGGTCTGCTCCTGGGCAGCCGCCACCGGGCAATGCAAAGCACACTGGCCGCAATAGATGCAAGCCTTCTTCTTATCAGCCACCGGTTTTATCTCTTGGTCAGCGCCGTAGCCGGACATCTCCAAATAATTTATCTTCTGCAAGGCACAGGCCTCCAAGCAATTGCCGCAATCTATGCATTGGCTTCCGTCTATTTCCACGGCATTGCCAAATTTATATGTCCGCCGCTTTCCCTTGCGGTCGCGGAAACGGCCGATCTTAATATTGTATTCCCTGGCCAGATCCAGCAGATGGCAATCGTATTGAGAAACGCAAGCCGCACATTTTTCGGCATGTTCGGCAAAAACCAGCTCAAGGTTGAGGCCTCGGGCTTTCTTCACGGCCGGACTATTGGTCCGGATATCCAGGCCGTCTTGAGCCAAAGTGGAACAGGCGGTGAACAACTTGGCCTCGCCCTTGACTTCGACGACGCAAATTCGGCAATTGGCTTTAACTTCCAGATCGGGATGGTGGCAGAGGGTCGGAATCTTAAAACCGTTTTCCCGGGCGACATCAAGGATGCTCTGCCCTTCCTTGGCGCTTATCGCCTTGCCGTTTATCTTCAGCTTAATCATGTTTGGCTTTGGCTAAATCCTGGAAAATTGAATAACTGTATATGGCCGCCAAGGGGCCGAGCAGGAAGCTGACCACCTGGACTAATCCGTTCCAGAGGCTATATCCCAGGCTGCTTTCAGGCATGGCGGCCAAGGGGGCGGAGATGACTACGCTCACTATCCAAAAGACCAGGCCGATGAAAAGGATGCGTCCAAAAACCGGCCAGAAATATCCCTTGACCAAGCGGACGCTGCGCCTAATCGCCTCCATGCCCCGCTTCTCTTCAAAGAAGAAGGCATAGACGGCCATGGAATAGAGGACGGAATAGATGATGCCGGGGATGATGAGAAGCAGGCTCCAGAGGATGACAAAAATAGCGGTCATAAGAGCCAGGCCGAGATAGGGCCAGAAGTATTTGGCCGTGTCTATAAATATCTTTTTTTCATCGCCCTGATAGCCGTTTTTCATTACCAGAAAGACGCCCAGATAGGCGCGGATGGAAAAATAAATGGCCGCTAAGATGGAGGCGACGCTGATGATCACCGCGACGATGCGAAAAGAAGTATTGCCGGATAAGGCGGGCAGGCTGGCCAGAAAGAGAAAAACTGCCAGGACGGCCAGGGGGATAAGGGAATACAAAAGTCCCCAGAGATAGACCTTAATGAACTTGAGGAGATTCTTCCACCAGAGCTTGATCGAAGCCTCAAAATTGGCCAGGACCGGAGTCAGCTTGGGTTTGGCGGCCGAAGCCGCGGCTTGGCTGTCAGACATAAAATTTTTTACTTAATTATTTTTCAAAACATTCTCATAATAGCTGCGTAAAGGAATGGGCAAGGAAGCCCCCAGGGCGCAAAGGCTGGAGTCAGCCAAGACATCAGCGATTTCTTCCATGAGCTTCTGATCGAAATGGGATGAGTCGGCCATTTCCAAGAGGCGGTAGCTGCCCTCCCGGCAGATGGTGCACTGGCCGCAGCTTTCCTGGGCATAGAAGCTGAACCAGCGACGGAGGAGCTTGCGCTTGTCAGTCCGCTTGAGGTCATAGACCATGATGGAGCCGGCGCCTGAAGCCGGCTGATCAAGCTGGCCGGCATTGAGGATTTCGCCGCTGGCTTCCCCGCCCACCTGGACGAAGAAAGGGAAACTCGGATAATTGTCAGTTGTTCTCAGAATAGATTCAATTTCTGAATCTATTGGCAATTGGTAGACGCCGGGGTGCCGTGCCGCTCCGCTTATAGTATAAAACCTCAGTTGCCTATATTTCCCGGCCACCGCCAAGCTGACGTCATAAAAAGTCTCGACATTGTTGACCAAGGTCGGCTGGCCAAAAAGTCCGGACTTAGTCGGATATGGCGGTTTGAGGCGCGCTTGGAGCCGCTGGCCTTCTATAAGATTTAAAAGAGCCGTTTCTTCCCCGCAGATATAGCTGGGATGGCTCGGCTTTACCACAAACTCCAGTTTCTCAGACAAGCCCTTGAATTCCGGCTTAGCTAAACATTGCTTCAAGCCTTGGCTATAACGGTTATGATATTCTTTGGATAAGACAAAATATACCCTCTTGACCCTAGTCGGACTGAGATAGCTAAGGGCCAGCTTGACGCCTTTTAAAACCAACTCGGGATAAAGACCGAGGATATGGCCGTCTTTTTTCACTCCCGGCTCGCCTTCGGCGCCGTTAACGACGATATAGCCTGCTTTCTTTCCGGTGAGTGATTCTTTGACTTGGCGCCATTTCTTAGCCACGGGATAGCCGGCACCGCCCCGGCCAAGCAGGCCGGAAGCTTCTATCTTCTTTATAATGTCTGTTTGCTTAATCATGTCTGTATATCTTCCCCTCTCTATAGCTATCAAGCATCGCCTGTGTGCCTTCAAAGATGGGCGAAGGCAGGCTATCAAACGGAAACCACTGCCAACGGCTGAATTTCTCCGGCTCCTTGACTTCCGGCTGGCCGCTGAAAGATTTGGCCAAGAAGCCGACCACTATGAAATGCTTGCCGTCTTTGAGGTAGCGGGTCTCGTTAGAAAGAGAAATCAGCTCTAAATCGGCTAGCTCCAGGCCGGTTTCTTCCCTGGTTTCACGCGCGGCCGCCTCTTCCAGGCTCTCGCCGAATTCCATTTTTCCTCCAGGGAAGCTCCATTCGCCCTGGCCATGGGAGCCGCGCCTCAGCCCCAGGAGGACCTGCCCCTGGCCGTTTAGTACCATCACCCCCAGACCGACGAGCACGGACTGTTTGCTCCCGCCGGGATTATTTGAGATATTTTCTGACATAACTGGCTAGTTCGACCAAGCGATTAGCATAGCCCCACTCGTTGTCATACCAGGCTACGACTTTAGCCAAATCGCCGCCGATGACACTGGTGAGAGACAGGTCCACTATTGAACTATGCGGATTGCCGACGATGTCGCTGGAAACCAATTCAGCCTTGGAAGCTTCCAAAATGCCTTTGAGCTTCCCGCGTGAGGCCTGGGCAAAAGCCCGGTTAATGTCTTCGGCGCTAGTTTTCTTCTTTAAAAGATAGGTGACATCGCACAAAGAGCCGACCGCCACCGGCACCCGGACCGCCAAGCCGTCAAAGTTGCCCTTTAAAGACGGAATGGTCTCGGCTGTGGCCGTAGCTGCGCCGGTGCTGGTCGGCACGATATTTATCGCCGCCGCCCTGGCCCGGCGCAGGTCCTTGTGCGGCCCGTCAACCAGATTCTGGTCAGCGGTATAGGCATGGATAGTAGTCATTATCGCCCGTTTGATGCCGAACTTTTCTTTGATAACGGCTGTGGCCGGGGCCAGACAATTGGTG
>CAYSJT010000034.1:0-4697 GCA_964431625.1 uncultured Gammaproteobacteria bacterium
CATTATAATTTTTCTAGTTGGAGGAGTCGCGGCCATTATTGGTCTCATTGTAGGAGTCGTACTCAAAATTTAGAACTAGATATCAGCGAAGAAGTCATTTAGCAAATATGAAACGTATTTTATTGCTTGCGGCAACAGGTCATTTGGGGAAAGTCCTCACGAAAATTTTGCTTAAGGAGGGTTTTCAGGTCGTGGCTCTTGTCAGAAGTTCTTCTAAGGTCACCTGGTGCTCACTGAGCCTGGCTCTTTGGCCGGCCACCTGGCTGTAGCGGGCGCTTAGCCCATACTCAACAAAGCCGTCGCTGAGCTCGTCAGTCTGCCAGGTAACGGTGGCACTGTTGGCGCCGATGCCAATTACTTTAATGTCTTTCAATTGTGGCGGCGCCTTGTCGCTCTGGTCTATGATCAGAATTCCGCCGCCGCCGGCCGCGCCGGAGCGGGCCGCTTCCTCCCTGGCCTGGACAGCCGATTCCTCGGAGAGGATTTCCTGGGTGGTTAGCTGATATTCCGAGCTGGTGGCAATATTGTTGCTGGCGTCTTTGGAGGTGATGAAAAGGTAGTAGGTGGTGTCGGCGGATAATCCAGACAGGGCTAAGGAGTGGGAGATGTTAAGAGCGCTGCTGGAAGCATTGCCCGTATAGCTGGAACTGGCCAGGCCGTAATCAACCCGGGAATCAGCCGCCTCATCCGTAGTCCAGTTGACTATAGCCACGGTATCGTAGATCGGCCCGATGGAAACGTCGCTGATGACCGGAGCCGTGACATCGGTACTATCGGTGGTGGTGAAGCTAAAGCCGCTCTCGGTGGCCGTATTGCCGTTGATATCGGTGTTTTTCAGGCGCAAATAATAGGTCGCTCCTGGCGTCAGGCCGGAAATATCGTAAATATGATTACTGTTATAATTATCATTAGCCAGAGTTGAGCCATAAAGCAGGCTGGTTCCGTATTCTAAGGTGGAGCTCGCCTGCTCGCTGCTCACCCAGGTCACCCGGGCCGAGGTGTCGGTGATGGAGGTGATATCAGTCCCGGAATTGAAGGTAATTACTGGTGCCGTGGAATCAAGGGTGGTGGTAAAGGAATAGTAGCTTATCTGCCCGCCAATGACATTCTTGTCCTCGGCCACCCCGGATTTGACGTAATAATAATAGGTCGTGCCCGGAATCAGGCTGGAAATCTCCACTGAGTGGCTGCTGACGCTTTCAGATACGCCCAGCTGGGTAGAACTGGACATATCGGCATTGACCGAATAGAAAACATAGGAATCAGAGGCCTGGTCCGTTGTCCAGGTAATGGTTGCCTGGCGGTTCTGGATATTGGAAGCGGAAACGACTGAAATAGCCGGGCCGCTCAGAGTGGTGAAGGTATAACCGTTGACCCCTTGTTTGGAAACCGCCTGGTTGCTTTCTGGATCAGCCGATCTGACCTGGAAATAATAGGTCGTATTTGGGTTAAGGCCGGTTAAGACCACCTCATGCCGTCCCAAACCGGCCGGGGTATCAGCCATAGTGGCAATACTCACTCCCGGGGCGCTGGTGAAATCGCCTCCGGAAACAGTGATGTAATCAACGCTGGAGTCGGAGGGCTCGTCGGTTTCCCAGATAATCGTGGCCGATTGGGTGCCAACGGAAACAGATTGGACATTGCTAATAGAAGGCGAAGTCAGGTCGCTGCCGCCCTGGCCGTCAGGCGCATCGCTGACCGCTGTTGAATAGCTGGAAAAGTTATCATTATCATCCTGGGTGACGATACGGTAATAATAGGTGGTGCCTTGGACCAAGTTGTTATCGATAATATAATTAACTTCGCGGTTATCTTCGGTCGCTAAGAGAGAAAAATTAACCCCGTCGGTGGAACGATAGATATTATATTGCTTGAAGCCGGGGTTCGGCTCCGGCACTACTCCCCAGGCAATAAATTCCCGCCATTCGCTGGTATCGACATTGGAAATATCCTGGAAAACCACGTTTTGAGGCTTCTGCGGAGCGGTAACTGAAGAAATGGCGCCAGCCGCCGAGATATTGCCATAAGCGTCTTTTATCTGATAGTAGACCGCGGCCGGCTCGCCGCTCAAGACCCAAGTCTTGGTGCTGGCGTAATCTATCCACTGGCCAGAATCGGCATTGGCGCCATCAGCCGAAAGGTTATTATTATTAGACAGCTTCATCTCTAAGCCGCTTAAAGTATCGTCGCTGGCCACAATAGTCAAAGTGGCCAAAGCGTCGCTTCTGGCGTCCAGGGTTCGGGCAGAAGAGGCGTCTCCGCCCTAAGACCGCGCCCTAGAAGCTCCCGCTTGAGCCAAGGCAGCCAATGCTTGTCATAAGTCCGTCGCTCAGGGTCAAGCGCCCTTTCATAGTCGTCCGGACAGCCGTGGATGATCAGGCAGTCAAAAGGCTGAGCATTATTTTCTAAAGAGGCCATAGTTTAATCCAGATTATACAGCCAGCCAGGCTGCCAGGCCTTATGGTGACGCCAGTCGGCCGCCAAGGCCTCTTCCCAGCTCTTCCCATTTAATATCACCTCTAGAGCCAGCTGCGGCGCCTTGTGAGCCATAATGGCCACGAACTTACCGTCATGGCTGATCTTTAAATCTTCCAAGAAACTCCTGAGCCTGGCTTCGACATCCCGCAAGGATTCCCCTCCCGGGAAAGGAATATCTATTTGCTTAGCATAATCTACCAAGCTCTCCTCAGCCTGAGTCAGGTCGCCGTAGTCGCATTCCCGAAGGCGCCGGTCTGAAACTATTGGGCATAAGCTCTGGAAGCCGAGCTGGGCCGAGTCTAGCGCCCGCTTCAGGTCGGAACTGAACAGGGCTGAGAAGCTCTTGTCTCTGACCAGGCCTGGCAATTCCCTGGCCTGGCGTATGCCCAGCTCAGAGAGCTCGCCGCCGGCCCAGCCGGTACATTTCCCGGCTTCGTTGTCCTTGGTCGTGCCATGGACGAAATATATTATCTTGACGCTCATATGCCCATATTATAGCCCATATCCGGACAAATAAAAACGGGGCTGGCTTGGGCCGCCCCGGGTGTAGAAATCAAGATCTTATCGCCCTCCGCAAAATATCACTTCTTTTGATTCAACGTCGAAAATATCATATGTCCAACAAGTTGAATCCTCATATTCCAGAACGAGCAGGCGCAAGGGAGCATACTTCCCTATAAATGACCTGTCAATACTGAGACCGACGAAATTGACAGCGTCGCTATAGAAAGATACGTCCTCCGGGAAGCACTGCCGCTGGTTTTCCGAGCGGATAAGCGTCCATTTATTTCCGTCTTTGTAATAGAAGCCGGATTGGCTGGCCTCATCCATAAAGCATGGGATAACCGCCAGAAGGCTGACCTCACGGACTGTGTCGCTGACATATTGCACCACGGTGCTGCTGTTTATCCGGCAAACTCCGTCCAGGAGCTCTTCGGATGAGAAGCTGATCTTCCCAGTCTGGGCCAGAATAGGCGCGGCTGACAAGAGCAAAAGGCAAATGATTAATACTGCTTTTTTCATTATTAGGTGTTTTGGTTCATATCACATGGAATTCATTTATCTCCATCCACCAGCCAATGGAGCACGGATCAAGCTTGAGGAAATCCTTCCGACTGACAATAGTGCCATTGTCGGCTTTGGGAGAGACATAGAAAATCTTGCCCACATCCTCTTTTCTCGGCAAGAGCTTGGTTAGAAGCTTATGCATCGTAGCGGAAGAGTCCTGCTTGGTGTCAAGCAGGCGGGAGACGTCGGGATTATGGTGACAAACGCAGCCGTTGTTATAGAACAGACCGTTGATAGCCGGCTTGAGCCAGGCCCAGGACCCGCCGCAACTACAGTGAATCTGCTCTATTTTCCAGCCGGCGCGGAGATAGGCCAGCCAGTTTTCGGGTACTTCGTTCTTCCCCAGAGACTTGGCGGCGGTGATGGCATTTTCCATCTGGCCGATGTCCCTGGCCATGATTTCAAGTTCCAGGTAATCTTTCAGCAGCAGGCCCTTTTGTTTGAGATAGACGACCGCGGGAATTGTATTAATGGCCAGATTGTCCTTATTGGTATTCTCAAAAAGGATGTAGATTTCTCCTGTCTCTTCTATCATTAGGGCTTTGCCAGGATCTTTGATTTTGTCATTTTCAAAATATACCTGGATCAAGTCCACGAATCCCTTCTGCTCCAAAAAGCGATCAAAGCCGATGAATTTGAAGCCGAGCAGCAGGCAGATCACTTCCAGGTTCTCCTGACTGATGGCTCTGATGTCAATGATTTTCTGTGTTTTCATTATTAATTTTTAAGGTTCAACAACAATTTTTAGGTATCAGAGGAATATATCATTAATAAGATATAATGTCAAATATGGTATATTGACAGAATAATAAAAATGTTTTATAATACCCAAATACTCGGAGGTAGCCGAAAGAGCCTGGAATATGCGGGCTTTGCCGGCTACGCAACCGAGGCAGCCCTTTAACAAGCGCCTCTCTCCGCCGCCCCAAAGTTCAATATCGGCTAGCCAAGCCAGGAGATGAACCATTGCGACCGCTATTGCCGATAGAAATCGGAACCATATCTAAGCTATAATCAAATCCCGGGCTTAGACGGGTATAAGCATGGAATACCAGAAAGGAATGGTCATTGGCTCACAATGCCGGGAAACCCAAACCCCTGGCGGAAAATTCTTTGTTTTCGTCCCTTCCCTTTTCAAGGGAGAACGCGGC
>CAYSJT010000035.1:0-4380 GCA_964431625.1 uncultured Gammaproteobacteria bacterium
CAGGAATCTAGACTGTAGCCGATCTGCCAGGCGGATATGGCTTCTTCATCCAAACCGCGGCCGAGAAGATATTTCTTGGCCGAGGTTCCGGCTGGCGTACCTAAAAGATGATGATAGTATTTGCCGGCCAGCTCCAATATGTCCAGGATGCGGTTGCGCCGCGAATATTCCTTCGGGTCTTCCTGGCGCAGGACTACTCCGGCCTTGGGGGCGAGAAAGCGCAGGGCCTCGGGAAAGCTCAGGCCTTCTTTTTCCATGACAAAAGCCAGAACATCCCCGCCCCGGCCGCAGCCGAAGCAATGCCAGATTTGCTTGTCAGGGGAGATGACAAAAGACGGGGTCTTTTCGTTATGAAAAGGGCACAGGGCCTGGAAATTGGCTCCGGTCGCTTTAACCGGCACATACTCGCGAATGACCTCCACGATGTCCAGCTTCTGTTTTATCTCCTCAACCTGTCCCATATCAATCAGTGAAAAAATCAGGCAGCAACAAGCGGCTAAGCCGTTCCGCCTCGGCCTCGACCACTTCCCCGTCATATTCGGCGTTGTGGCGGTTGAAGCCGGCATAGCCGGGGCGTTTCTGGTCCAGGTGCAAATTGAACTCCACCTGGTCGCCGGAAATGGAATAATACAAATGGAAGCGGGGATAGAAATCGCGGCCGAAACGGCGGGCATAGCTCACCAAGCCATCCTCATTCTCAGGCAAACGGCCGTAGCCAGCCCGGCGCAACCAGAGATCAGGCGCTTCGCTCAGTTGTTTTGTCTTGACGACTATCTTCATTTATTTGTTCCTAAATATCAGGAAACGGTAGATGATGTAATTATAGACGCTCAGAATGAGGTTGACGGCCATCTGAGCCAGGAGATACCAAATATTTAGCTCATTAACGAAGAGATGCATCAGGAAGCCATTTAAATTCAAACCGATGAA
Organism: uncultured Gammaproteobacteria bacterium; assembly: GCA_964431625.1. Lineage (GTDB taxonomy): Bacteria > Patescibacteriota > Patescibacteriia > Patescibacteriales > UBA12465 > UBA12465. Next base: position 931 of record CAYSJT010000035.1, read on the forward strand.
AGCGTTGAAAAGATAAAGGAAAAGCTGGCCGAAAACCCGTCTTTGGCTGTAATTGCGGAAAGTCCAGAACTTCTGCAAATTGAAACTGACTAGAAAAGCCAGGATGAAGGCTAAGCTGGTAGAAAAAACAATCGGCCAGCCAATCAGTCCATGGAAGATAAATAGAAATACGAGATCGGTCAACCCGGCCATGGAGCCGGCAATGACGAACTTCACCACTGATTTGCGCCGGTCGCATAAAGAATACAGCCGGGGAAAATGGCGGGAAAAAAAGTTGCGGAAACGGAAATATAGTCGATTAATAGCATTCATAGTCCGATATCAAGCCTTATTTCCCCACCAAGCCGCCCAGCGACCAGCCGATGAGGCGGGCGCTGTCGGCAAAGCGGGAGCGTTCTGACGGTCCGCCTAAGACAGCGGAAATGACTTCGCGGCCGGATTCATCCCGGGCCAAGGCGACGAAACAATAGCCAGCCGCCTCGGTATAGCCGGTCTTTCCGGCCAGAATCCGAAACGGCCCTTCAGCCTCCAGGAGGCGATCGGTCGATTCCAGTCTTTTCTCCCGGCCTTCCAGGGTAGTAAAATTATAGACGCTCTGGCTCGCTGCCTGCCGGATAGCTTCTTCCTGAAAAGCCGCTCTGGCTAAGATGACAACCTCCCGGGCGGTGGAGACATTGCCGTCGCTCAGTCCCGTCGGCTCGACAAAAGAAGTCTGACGCAGGCCCAGGCTTTTGGCCTTGGCATTCATCGCCTCCACAAATTCCGCCTGGCCTAAACCGCTGGCATTAACCAGAGCCAAAGTTGCCCCATTATCTGACGCAACCAGGCTGGCATGGAAAATATCCTCAACTTTCATCCTCTCGCCCAAGAAAAGATTCTGCTTCCCACCGCTTATCTGATCTTCCGGGCCGATAGTATAAACCTCGTCCCAACCGGGATTATGCTCTAAAAAAACCAAAGCGGTCATAAGCTTGCTGATGCTGGCGATCGGCTGTGCCTCGTCAGCCTGGCGGCTGAAGACGAAAGCCCGGCCCGGACCGAACAGCACGGCGGCTTTTTCCGTCTCCAGAGCCGGAGCTTGCGCTGGCAAAGTAACTGCCAGATTTTCATTCACCGCTGCCGGCAAAGGAAAGCTCAGAAAAACCCAGGCGGCAATCAGATTGGCTAACCAGGAAAAGAACATAGCTAAATTAAGCCTTATCCGCTTCAGCGCTGGCTAAGAAAGACTCCAGGCTCTCATGCCGGCTCAGCCTTTCATAGTCGGGCAGGTCCGGTGCCCGGCTCAGGCCTAAAAAACGAAGAAAATCGGGGGTGACGGAATATAAGCTGTCTTGGCCTTCCCGGCCCGACTTCTCCTCAATCAATCCCCGCAAAAGGAGGTTGCGGATAATCAAGCTGCAGTTGACGCCCCGGATGCGCTCCAGCTCATATTTGGCGATCGGCCCGCGATAAGCGATAATCGTCAAAGCTTCCAGGCTGGGCTGGGATAGCTCGCCGCTAGTTTCATCCTGGAGGAAGCCTCGGACCAGATCGGCATTTTCCGCAGCCGTAGTGATCTGATAGCGGCCGTTGCTGTCGATAAGAGCCAGGCCGGACTGGCGCGAGCGATAGCTTTCGCCCAGCTCGGCCAGGGCAGCCTCGACTTCCGAGGCTTTAGCCTGAGACAGGGCAGCCAGATCTTTGGCGCTGAGCGGCTTGACAGCGACGAATAATAGGGATTCTAATTTGGCGGCTAAAGTCATATTGGTCAAATCTCTCTAATTGATTTAGAAATGCTTATCTCGCTAAACAGCTCGGTCTGCTCAAAGACCAGTTCGCGCTGTTTGGCCAGTTCCAAAAGAGCCAGGAAGCTGACGATGACCTCGGTCCGGGTGCTGGCGTTTTCAAGCAGACGGGAAAAGCTGAGCTTCAGGCCTTCGCCCAGAAGGCGGCGGATGAGGCCAATTTTTTCTTCGATATTTATCTTCGGCTCAAGCACCCGCTCGGGCAATTTTTTCTCCTCTTCCCTAGCTAAGCGGGCCAGCACCGCCTCCAAAGCCTCTTTCATGGCTTCGGCTTCCAAACGGGCCGGGGGCGAAAACATCGGCAAATCGAACTGGCCGCGTCGGCTCTTCAAGGGAGGAAGATAGAGGAAGCGGCGGGCCAGAGCCAAATCCTTAACCCGGCGGCTCGCCTCCACAAACTCCTTGTACATCCTCAACTGCTTTTCCAAGTCATCCGCCGCCTCTTCCTCTTCTCCAGCATAAAGATACGGCAGCAGCGCTTTCGATTTGATGAAAAGAAGCTTAGCCGCCACCAGCAGGAAGTCGGCCATCTCTTCCGGGTCAATGCCTTCGGCCTGGCGGACATAGTTGACATATTCGTCAGCGATTTTGGCCAGGTTGATTTCGGTGATATCCATCTCCTCGCCTTCGATCAGGGAGAGGAGGAGCCCCAGGGGCCCGGAGAATTTTTCCGTCTCGACGGTCATCATAACTAGAAGGAGGCGTTTCCGGGCGTGCGCGGAAAAGGAATAACATCGCGGATATTGGCTGAACCTGAAAGATACATCACCAGGCGCTCGAAACCCAAACCGAAGCCGGCATGGACAACCGACCCGTATTTGCGCAGATCCAGATACCAGCTATATTCTTCCGGATTGAGATTCATCTCCTTCATTCTGGCGGACAAGATTTCCAGCCGCTCTTCCCTCTGGCTGCCGCCGATGATTTCGCCGATGCCCGGCACCAGTAGATCGACGGCGGCCACCGTCTTCCCGTCGTCATTGGTCCGCATATAAAAAGCCTTGATGCCCTTGGGATAGTCGGTGACAAAGACCGGCTGCTTATATATCTGCTCGGTTAGGTAGCGCTCGTGTTCGGTCTGAAGATCCATGCCCCAGGAAACCGGATAGGCGAAATCCTGGCCGCTGTTTTTCAAATCATCTATCGCCTGGGTGTAGCTCAAACGCTTGAAAGGCGAATTCAAAATGGCTTCCAAGCGGGCCTTGAGTCCGGTGTCAAGGAATTGATTGAAGAACTCCATCTCTTCCGGCAATTCTTCAAAGGCGGACTTAATCAAATATTTGAGCATGTCCTCGGCCAGGTCCATCACTCCGGCCAAGTCGCAGAAAGCCAGCTCCGGCTCAAGCATCCAGAACTCGGCCGCATGCCGGGTAGTGTTGGAATTCTCGGCCCGGAAAGTCGGCCCGAAAGTATAGACGCGGTTTAAGCCGGCAATCAGGGCTTCGGCGTTTAGCTGGCCGCTGACAGTCAGTCCGGCTTTTTGACCGAAGAAATCTTGACTGTAATCAACTTGCCCGTCAGCCGTCTTGGGAGGATTGGCCATATCAAGCGTGCTCACCTGGAACATTTCGCCGGCGCCCTCGCAGTCGCTGGTGGAAATTATAGGCGTCTGGATATAGGCAAAGCCTCGTTCTTGGAAAAAACGGTGGATGGCATAGCTCAGGAC
>CAYSJT010000036.1:0-4265 GCA_964431625.1 uncultured Gammaproteobacteria bacterium
GGCCAGCATAGTTTATCCAATTATATCTTTCATTATACCACCGATAACCTCGAAAGCGCCATCGCCGGGTATGACCAGATCGTAGCGGGAGAGGAAAGCGGGCGGGCAAGGATCAGCGCCATTCCAGATCCCTATCTTCAACACTTCTTTGCCCAATCCTTCGGCCATATCGGCGTCATCCAGGCTATTGCCCAAAACAACGATATGATCCCGGCCTGACAATTCATCAAAAAACGGCATCTGCTCCAGAACTTCCCGGCTCTTGCTGGCCGAGTGGATGAGCGGGCCTTCCAGGCTGACCGCCCGGCCGGAGCCGTCGAAGCGAAAACGGTTGGCGGCCAGAAATACCTTGGCCACGGCCTCGCCTTGCTGGCGGAAAAACTCCTCGATGCCGGCCGCCCCTAGCCCGGAGGCCGAAAAGATGACCAGGGGGACTCTGCCTCTTTCCAGGCGCCGGAAGAAATCAGAGACACCGGGACGGAAGACCCGGCCGCAGAGGGAAACCGACTCGACTATTTTCTCCCGGCTCAAACCAGAAGCGAAAAGCAGTTGATAATGTTCCTGCCACCAATTGGCCATGCGCTCGGCTCTTTCTGCCAAAGAAATATTAGAGTCATTCTCGGCCGGCCCATATTTCTCGGCCAAAGCCCTGGCTTCGGCCGCATAGTCCGGCCCGAGCAAAGCATGCTCGCGCAAAGCGGCAATCAGGGAAAAACCGGCTTGACCTGACGGGGTCTGGGTCAGGGTGCCATCAAAGTCGGAGATGACCAGAAGGCGAGATGGGCCAGCGCTGCGCAAAGACAAAGCCTTATCTTTAGCTTCCTTATTTTCATATAATATGGCCATAGGCTAATCTTTCCTGGGCGCGCCCAAATGAGCCAGCTTCTTGCCTACTTCAAAGACAAATAGTGACAAGGCGGCATATCCTAAGGGGAATAGCCAATCGCTGGCCGGCAGAGGCACGGTTGATAGCAAGCGGTTTAACCAGGGCAGATAAATTGAAACTAAAATGAGCAGGAAGCCAAGGCCGGTAGCGCCGACCAGGAAGCGGTTGGATAGCGGATTGATGCGGAAGACGGATTTCTTCAGGCCGCGCACGGCATAGACATATACCATGGTGCTCAGTCCCAAGGTAGCGAAAACGACGGATCTGGCCCGGGCCAGGTCGCCTATCTCATGCCAGAAATAATAGAAGATGGACAGGGCGGCTATATTCATGATCAGGGCATAGAAAAAAATTATTTTCTGTATCTCCTTGGTCAAAATAGGCTGATGCCGAGGCCGCGGCTTTTCTTTCATCACGTCTTCCTGGCTGCCATCGAAGGCCAGGCTGGCCGCCGGCAGCGGATCCTCGATCATCTTTATCCAAAGTACCTGGACTGGAAGAATGGGCAGAGGCCAGCCGAAAATCACTGAGGTGCCGATAATGACCATCTCCTGGAAGCAGTCGGTGAAAAGATACAGGACAACCTTGCGGATATTGCTGAAAGTGATGCGTCCCTGGCGGACCGCTTCGACAATAGTCAGAAAACGGTTATCAAGCAGGACTAGATCGGCCGTTTCCTTGGCCACATCAGTGCCGGTGCCGACAGCCACGCCGATATCGGCTTTTTTTAGGGCCGGAGCGTCGTTGATGCCGTCGCCGGTCATCGCCACCACTTTGCCCAGCTCCTGGAAAGCCGCCACGATACGCAGCTTGTGGCGCGGATCGACCCGGGCATAGAGGCGGATGGATTTAACCCGGCGCTTGAACTGCTCGTCGCTTAATTGATCAAGCTCGGCGCCGGTAATGGAGTTTTTTTCATCTATGGAAAAGCCCAGCTCCCCAGCAATGGCCGAAGCCGTGCTTAGGTGGTCGCCGGTGATAATCACCGTCCGCAAACTGGCCCGGCGGCAAAGATTAATTGCTTCTTTGACATCAGGCCGTACCTGGTCTTTTAAGGAAATAAAGCCGACCAGCGTCATATCCTGAAGCGAATCAGCCGCCAGGCTAGAAGGCTTAAACCCTGCCAGCCGCTTGTAGCCAAAAGCGATCACCCTTTCCCCTAAACTGGCCAGCTGGGCCACTTGCCCGGCCAGCTTCTCTTTTTCCTGAAGTCTAAAGCGGCGCGGCTGCCCCCCTTCATCCAAGCTATCAGCCAGGGCCAGCAGCCTTTCCGGCGCGCCTTTGATATAAGCAATCTGATTATTTCCATCTGATTTGTGCAGCGTGGCCATCAGTTTGAGGTCGGAAGTAAAAGGCAGGGCGGCCAGGCGCGGCTCGCTGATCTCCAGAGCCCGGCGGGCAAAGCCGAAACGGCCGGAAACAGCCAGAAGCGCCCGGTCAGTCGGACTGCCGTTTATCTTCCACTCCCCCCGTTCTTCATCGGGATTTTCCACGATCGCCTCATTACAGAGAGCGGATATCTTCAAAATCAAACTGGAATTTTTATCGCCAGATAAGCTTTTGTCGCCCTCATAATCGAACTCAAATATCCCGGCTGGGGTGATTAGCCTGTCGGCCTGCATCTCTCCTTGGGTAAGGGTGCCGGTCTTATCAACGCAGATAACGCCTACCGAACCCAGGGTTTCAGCGGCCAAGGCCCGGCGCACCAGGCCGTTCTTCTTGGAAAGCCGCTGCATGCCAATGGCTAAAATGATGCTCATGGCCGGGATCAGGCCTTCGGGCACGGCTGAGACTACAACGACGACTGCCACTAAGAACATTTCAAAAACCGGCCGGCCGCTCAACACGCCGATAGCAAAGATGATGATATTGGCCACTACCAAAAAAATACCTAAGCGCGAGCCAAAACGGCTGATTTGTTTCTGGAGCGGCGTGGCCGGATCGGCCGTCTGCCTGATCATCTCGGCCACCCGGCCGATTTCCGTATTCATCCCCGTAGCGACAACAACCGCCGACCCCGAGCCTTCCGAAACAATGGTACCTTGAAAAACCAGATTATGCCTATCAGCCAAAGGAGAATCAAGCGGCAAAGGCTCAAGCGATTTCTTGGCCGGAAGAGATTCGCCGGTGAGCGGCGCCTCATTGACGCGCAGGCCGCGCAATTCGAATAACCTGGCATCGGCCGGAATGATTTCTCCAGCCGCCAGCTCTATCACATCGCCGGGTACCAGCTCTTCCCTGACTATGACCATGGTCTGGCCATTACGCCTGACCCGGATTTTATGCACCACCAAATGACTGAGCTGAGCCAGGGCCCGATTGGCCTTTCGCTCTTGCCAGAAACCGAAGGCATTGGTGACTAAAACTACTGCGGTAATGATGGCCGCGTCGCTGCCGTGGCCGGACAGGGCGCTGACAACTATGGCGGCCAGCAATATATATATCAAAGGGTTGCGGAACTGGTCGAAAAAAAGCCTCAAATCAGAAAGAGGCTTGTCCTTGGGCAGGCGGTTAGGGCCGTATTTAGCCAAACGCGCCTTAGCTTCATCTTGGCTTAGCCCTTCCCGCCCGGAAACTAGGCGGGAAAATGTCTTCTCAGCGCTCAGGCTGTGATATTGATATTCTTTAGTCATCGGCAATTGTTTTTAGATGATTAAATCTTATCATTTCCTCGTAAAAAACAAAAGCTGCCTTATATAAGACAGCTTTTTCACTGACAATTAAATTGTCTGGCTATTTAGTTGTTGAGCATCATGCCGGCTCCCAGTCCCATGCCCATGGGGCCGCCATGGCGGCCGCCCGGACCGAAGGGTCCGGTCTCAAGGCCGAGGGAAGCCATTATCTCCCTGGCCTCCTGCTGCAAATTATGCGCTTTGACTAACTGCGGAAAATTCTCCGCCGTTATCTTCTCGGCCATCGGATTATTCTCACCAATGGCTGAGAGCCAAGCCTGATAGTCGCCCGCCGCCAAAGCCGCTTCTACGGCCTGACGCTGGCTTTCCATCTCCGTCCGCCTGGCTTCCATTTCAGCCTTCTGCTCATCGCTCAGCTGACGGCCAAAACCGCGTCCGCGATCTCCGTTCTCGTTGCCTGAGCTAGTGGCATTTGCGGCGGCCCCTGAAGCCGCTAAGCCAGCCGTGGCCAGGCCCAAGACTCCCAGGGCGGCCAGACTAGCGATGATGTTCTTTTTCTTCATAGTTTTCTTCGCTTCCCCACGTTTCTGCCCAGTCCGCGACGGCAGAAGACGGAAGAAACATTAATTAATTATTGAGCGCTCGTTCTGATATGTAATACGCGGGGCAAGGATATTTTCTTCCAAGCAAAAACCGCCTGACAAGGGCGTCTTTTTTGATGAAAATAAATATAGGCATGATTATGT
>CAYSJT010000037.1:0-3674 GCA_964431625.1 uncultured Gammaproteobacteria bacterium
ATATAGAGGCGGGTGGCGATCTCCCCTAAGACGCCCGCGGCCAGGCCGCAGACGACGGCGATAAGGATAAAGGTGACTAGGCGCCAAGGATTCTGTCGATTCTTTATTTGAGACATATTTTTTATCTTCTAATCAAAGCCAAGTGGCGGTTAAAAGCAAGATTATAAAAAAGATGGCGAAAATTAGCAGGGGATACTTCAGGCGGCGTCGGCTAAGTTCCTGGCGCAGAGACAGGCGCCAGATAGTCAGGAGGAAATAGTAGCTGAAGACTAAAACTCCTCCCAGAACAGAAGGCCTTAGAGGAAGAAGATATAGTCCCCAGGCCAGTTCGGCCAAGATCAAGGCGATGATGCCGGCCCAGAGCAGGGCTGAACGCTTCTCGGCCGGTTTGATAGCGGCGAATTGGAAGATAGTAAAGAAAGAAATCGGCCCCAAAAAAACGACGGGGAGATAGGCTGGCCATTTCAAGAACATCGGCAAGGTATACATGGAAACAGCCAGGGAAAAAATGGTCATGACGCCGCCGACTGACACCAAATTGTCCAGCTTGTCCGCCCGCTCCGGCGCGCCATATGCCCAATAATAATGGAGATGGCGCAAATAGAAGAAAAGGAAAACGGCCAGAGCCAGAAAAACCAGCTGGACCGAAAACCAATTCGACAGGAGGGCGGCATATAAAGACAGGCTGCCCAGCATCAGAACCGGGGAAAACAGGAAAAGCGGCCAGTGGCGAGATTTGTCCCTGCCAGCCAGGCTCTTCACGCCCAGGGCAATGGCCAGGGCGCCCAGAGACAGGGATGAATAAAAGAAGGTCGGCTGGCTAAGAAAAGCCTGGCTCAGCAGCCAAACAAAGGCCGGTACTAGATAAATTGGCCAGTGATTTTTCTTCATAGGCTGGGTTCGCTTGAAGTGGCAATCTCTTCAGCTGGAATATCGTCGCTGCCTTCTCCTGGCTCAGGCACATCTAGAGTAGAAGAAGCATTGTCTTGGATAAACTTGTCTTCTCCGCCCGGAATCAGCATCAAGCTGGAAACTTCCTGGCCGTCGGCCAAGCTGGACGATTTAAAAAGCTTGTTGGACAGGGTAAAAATTGACGCAGGGCCAGCCAGGCTGCGGCGAACAGTATTGTCATAATAGCTGGCGCCGCTCCAGGCATCTAAATCGGCAAAGTTACCGCCGGCAGAATGATCGACTCGCTGCTTGAGCGTTAAGCCGGATTGGTCGGCGGAAAAGATAAGGGCGCCAGAAAATTCCAAACGGCCGTCTGAACCGCTGAAAGCAGCTGGCAGGACCAAACGGGAACTATTGGCATCATAATAAATAGTTTCCGGATGAGATAAGGAAACGAAGCGGCTGGAAGCGTCACCGATGATATAGCTGGCCGCCTCCTTCGGCTGGCTCAAATTTGAAAAATCGAACCAGGAAACTTTCAGCCCCGAGCCCTCGGCTTGGCCCAGAGCCAAAAGAGAGTCTCCCGCTGCGTTTAAGGGGCGAATAACGGAATATGTGGCCGTCAATTTAACCGCCCCGGCAATAACCGGCTTGGACGGATCGCTCAGGTCAACCGCATAAATAGGCGCGCTGCGGTCAGACATTTCCAAATACAGGCGGCGGCCGTAAAGATGGGCGGCAAACAGAGGAAAATCGCTGGCGATGTTCTGGAGCTTGCCCAGCTCAGCCAGATTCTCGTCAAAGACATAGACATTGCTATATCGCTTCTGAACCGAACCGATAATTGCTGACCAGGCTTGGCTGCGACGGGAAGCTAAATAGAGATAGCCGCCGGCTTCGTTCAGGCCGGCAGCATCGGCTTCGCCCAAGACTTCCGCCCTGGCCTGGAAAGACGCTTTACCCCCGGCCAGAGAGAACTTATAAACCGTAGTCTTCTCTTCGGTCTTAGCCCAGGCCTGAAGGCTTTCAGCGAGAGATTGGCTGTAGCGATCCTGCCAGAGAGCTTGATTGGCTTCATCTAGCCCAGCCAGAAAACGGTCAATAATTATCCCCGCCTTGGCCAGTTTTTCCTGGCGGCTCAAAATGTAATCTTCAGCCGCCTCTATCTTCCCCAGCTTCGCCTTCTCAGCGGGGGGCAGATCAGAATCGACCAGGGAATGTTTCAATTCCTGCTCCAAAGACGCCGCCGAAGCCGGATAAGTTATATATAGGCTGGCGCCGGAAAGATAAGCGTCTTGGCTGGCTGAAACTAGAAAAGCCTGGCTGGAAAGCGGCTGGCTGCTGTTATGGATATTAACGCCGGAAAGAATGAAAAAGCGGCTCGGCTCATAAGGCAGGTCGAAATAATAGGCCGAGGGAGAGTAGCAGGAAACGGATAAGGCGCAATCGGCGCTCAATTTCTGGCCAGAGGCAAAAACCGGCGCCAAGTATGCGTCAGCCGACAGGTCGCGAGATGGCATCTCTGTCAGAAGATAAAGGTAGTCACCGCTTTGCTCGGCCGCCAAATATTCCCCGCTCAGGGAAAAGTCATTTAAGCGCTTGGGCTGGGTCGGATCAGACACATCGAAAACTTGGATAAAGGTGCGGCCGGATCCAATAGTCTCGGGGTATCCGCGGTCGTCCGGGCCAATTAGGACCAGGCTGGCGCCGGAAACTGCCAAGTTGGTCGGACGTGGGGAAACTTCTGTTCGGCTAAGAATCGTGACCGCGCCTGCCTGGTCATAGCTGAAAATATAAAGCTGGCTGCGGGAAAGAGCGTAAAGATACTGGCCCTCGCTCTTTAAAACATCAAGGCTGGCAGTGCCTGAGGGACTGCTCCAGAGAAGGCCGGTGGAAGAAACCTTGGCTTCGGACAAAGACAAGCCCTGCCCCTTGGCTTGAATAAGGTTGAGCCAATCTGAAGCGGAAACAATACCTTTAACCTCGCCGCTATAGCTGATTGCCGGAGCCTCTTCTGCCGGCGGAGTTGGAGCGTCCCCGCTGTCCAGCGGCGCCGCTTTTTTCCAAGGCAGGCTGCAGGCTCCCAATACTATGGTTAAGACGAAAAAAAGCAAGGAAAACCGCCAAATTTTATTGTGCATAACTAAAAAAATTAGCGCTGATTCGGCTGTCTGAATTATACCATTTAAGAAGCGGAAAAACAAATACTTTAAGCCGACATATTTAACCCCTTTGTCCCTATTCACCTTGACTCCAAGAGAAATAAATGATAAATTAAGCAGTCCGCCATAATTAACTTTGGCGGCGGTTATAAAAATACATTAAAAACCAAAATAATTAAGAATGAAAAAAGTAGTATTACTTCTGGCCGCCTTAGCGCTGGCCTTGACTGGCAAGAGCCAGGAAACCTTCAAGAACTTTGACGAGTTCTATCAGGCAATAGTCGAGCTCAATCCTGACTATAACCTGGACAGCCTTAACCCCGGTGACCTGATTCTTATACCGGACGACAGCCGGGAAGACGTGGATACCTGGATAGTGGACAAAAAAATATCAGGTCGCTTTGAGTTCATCTACGCAATTTCCCAATGGGTCATAAAAAAAGCCGAACTGGAAAACACGGTTGTGGCCCAGCCGATTCCTCCGCTGAAAAAAGGGTGGGATTGGAATAATCTCTGGTGGCTCATGTTCGCCTTCCCCGTCATTTGGTTCATGGTGCGCGAATGGCGCCGACGCCGCTTGGAAAGCTGCCTGGAACATCTGGGAGACATGAAGCATGCCAC
>CAYSJT010000038.1:0-3433 GCA_964431625.1 uncultured Gammaproteobacteria bacterium
CTGCCTGGCCCAGGCTAGAGCCAAGGCTAAAGCGGCGGCCGCCAAAAGGCCGGCCCAGAAGCTCCGGGAAAAGCTGGCCAAAGCCGAGCTCAGGAAAATTCCGGCCAAGAGCAGATTCCGCCAACCGAGCTTAGCCCATATGTTCCTGAACATCAAAATAATAAAAGCCAGGAGGGGAAAGACCTGGGCTTGGAGGAAAATGCGCGGCCAGCCGCTGGCCGTATTGGTCATTTCCCCAATCAGATTATCCCTGAGCCAATCATAGACCAGGGGGGAAATCAATAAGTCGCGGGTGAAGATGAAAAGCAGGGCCAGGGTTTCCAGAGAAATAATCACCGAGGCGGCTAGGAACAAAGAAGTCAAGCGCTTCTTTTCCGTCTGTCCTCGGGAAGAATAGACGCAAGCGGCCGGCAGGACAAGGAGCAAATAAAGCCAGGCATTAAAGTCAGGGAAAAGGTAAGCCGTCTGCCCTTTCAAGTACCCTTGGGACAAGGCAACAACGAGAAAAAAGGCAATGAACAGCCAGTACTTCGCCGCTGGCAGGCGGCGCAGGCAAATTAAATAGGCCGATTGTCGGCCCGAGCGAATGAGCTGCCAAGCGAATTTCAGGGCAAAAGCCAGCATTAGCGCCGCAAAAATAACCAAGCGCAAAGAAAGCTTCTGGCCGTCTAGAGAAAGGTAAAAAAGATAGCCGAAGGAGCCAACAAACAGCTCGCCCAGAACCAGGAGCAAGCCGTATTCCAGCTTCCAGAAAGAAAAAGCCAGGACTAAGGCAACTATGCTACCGAAGGCAAAATAACTAAGCCCGGGCTTTAAGTAGGTGATAAAGGAAAGAATGATAACTAGCAAAAAGCTTGCTCCATACCAACCTATTCTTTTTAAATCATGGTTATCCATATTATCATCTAGGCAGCTTCAAATTATCGCCTATTTCTAAGCCCAGCTCCTCTGCCATTCCCGCGTTTATCTCCAGCACCTGGTCGGAGTCAGGCGCGGGGTAATCGCTCGGCTGCCCCGGAGGATCGGGCGGCAAATTAGTTAAAATAGAAACTATTTTTCCTTGATTGAGAAAAATGATGTCCAAGGGGAATAGCATGCCGCGCATAGTGAAGCGCCGAGGCGCTGAGTCTGGAAAATTAAAGACCATGCCGCAATCGGCGCAAAGAGAAGGGCGGCCGCTTAAGCCGCGATACATCCCAATCGCATCAGATACCGTTTCTAGATTCATTTCCCTGCCCTTAATTAACACCGGCTGACTGCTCTCCGGCTTCCTGTCTGAATCTAAGAAAACAAAAGCAGCCGTGATAGCGACAACCGCTAGAAATATCGCTAGCCACCACCCTATTTTTCTATTGCCCTTCCAAGCCATGTTTTTGTTTGACTAGGCTCACCGCTTCCCGATATTTCCTGGCGGCAGGCAGGAAAGGCAGGAAGCGATAGGCGAAACTGGGCAGCCAGGAACTGATATGGCCGCCTGGGGAAACTTGGAATAAAACTTCCGGCACAAATACGCCGATTTTCCCTGCGTCGAGCATACTCAGCCAAAGATCCCAATCCTGGAGCTTCTTGATCGATTCATCCCAGCCGGAAGCCGGAAAATCTTGGCGCCGGATTAGGGCCATGGTGTGGATGCAGGGTCCTTGACGCAGGCGATCCGGATCGCATTGGCCGACTCGGAAGAGCTTCCTGCCCCAGCGGAAGGAGGAATAGGCATAGCTGGCCTGGGAATTGGCCTCCAAGGCGGATAAGAGTTTGGCCAAGGCTTCCGGAGCCAGGACGGCATCGGCATCGCAGAAGAAAAGATATTCGCCCTTGGCCGAGCGGAAGCCGCGGTTCCTGGCCGCCGGCGCGCCCTGATTATCCTGATTTAGAAAAAGACAAGACAGCTTGGGCTGCCTCTCCCTTAGATATTTGGTAAAGACATCTTCTGGATTATCTTTTGAGCCATCATTAACAATAATGACCTCAAAGTCCTGATAGCTCTGGGCAGCCAGGCTTTCTAAAACGGCGCGCAGCTTGCTGGCTTGGTTGAAAATGGGAATAATTATGGAAATCATATTTTCTCTTTTATCATATCACAAACGGCTTGAGCCTGCTTTTCCCAATTGAAATCTTCTCCGGCCCGCTTCCTTCCCTGACTGCCTAGTTTCTCTCTCAATTCCCTGTCCTGAGACAGCCTGGCAATGGCCGAGGCGATATCCGCCTCGTCTTCGCCATTGACCAAGAGACCGCTCTCCTCATGGGATATGGCGTCAGAAACGCCCCCCTGCCTGCCGCCAATGACCGGCCGGCCGCAGAGATTGGCCTCCAAATAGACAATGCCGAAGCCTTCGTAGTCGCCGCCGATATCCCGAGACGGCATAAGGAAAATGTCGCAGTGGCAAAGCCAGGCCCATTTTTGGTCTTCACTCAGGCCCCCCAAAAACCGTATCTGCCGAGAAAGTTCGGGCGGCACCAGAGACCTAAGCCTGTCTTCATCCGGTCCGGTCCCGGCGATGAAATAAAGAATATTTTCGCGGATATCCTTAGGCAGGAGGCTGATAGCGGCAATGGACTTGTCAAAGCCCTTGCGCTTGACCAGGCGGCCGAGGCTGAAAATGACAGTTTTCCCCTCCAAGCCATAGTCAGTTTCCAAGCGCTTCTTTATTTCCTGGCCGAGCCGCGGCGTGCCTTTCTCCACCCCCGGATTGATAAGCCTCAGCTTTTCTGCCAAGGACGGATCAAAAGCGATCACCTGCTTGGCCAAATAGCTATTGGCGCAAATTATGTTTTTAGCCCGGCGCAAGATTAATCGGGAAAGCCAGCGCCGATGCGGCTTAGACAGGGCCGAGCTGAAATCCAGGCCATGGAGAAAAACGCCGTAGCGGACCGGCTTGAAAAGCGACCAGATAAAAGCCGCGCTTCCCAGGGGCAGAATATGGCCGACCAGCACATAGTCTATGCGGCGGCGCTTGAGGCGGCGCCAGCCGGAAAATAGGGCCGGCCACCAAGCTAGGGGCAGGCGCCAATTTTTGGCCAACAGTTCGCCATGGGAATTATCCAGGACCTCAATGTTTTCCGACCAGGGCCAATACTTCACCAAGTGGCCGTAGTAGCTGGCGATGCCGCCGCGGAAAGGAGGATATTCCAAAGTGATTAGAAGGGTGCGCATATCATTTCAGCTTGAAAGAAGCTAAGACGCTGTCCACATCGGCCCGGCGGAAGCCGCCCAGCCAGAAAAGGAGGAGAAAATAGACGGCTGCGCCCAGGCCGACCAGCGCGAAAATGTTGAGATAATCTCGGCCCATAAATATCAAGGCGCCCATCAGCAGAGAGGCGAGCAGCGATTTCAATCCGACTTTAAGATTATTGCGGCCGCGATAAGTAATTATCCGCTTGGCCCAGAATATGCCCAAGCCGGTCATGACGATATTAGTAATGAGAACCGTCAGGC
>CAYSJT010000039.1:0-3275 GCA_964431625.1 uncultured Gammaproteobacteria bacterium
GATCTCCCCACTGACCCTTCTCCGGCCGACGAAGCCTGGGCCAGGCAGGGATTCAGGCGCTTTTTTCGCCTCGGCCTCTGGTCCCTTAGCGCCCTAGTCTCCGGATTTGTCATCATCTACGCCGTATCTGTTTTTCCCTATCCCCAGCCGGGCAGCTTCAAGGCTGATTTCTTAGATAGGGTGAGTAACGGCCAGGAAGCGGCGATAAGTTCGCGCTGGTCCCAGCTGCCGCCTCTTAGTCAGGCTATTCTAAAAAATCCTCTGCTGGGCCAGGGCTTCGGCGCAACCATCACCTATGTTTCCAGCGATCCCCGGGTGCTGGCTAATCATCCTGATGGACTTTATACCACCTATGCCTTCGAATGGGGCTATCTGGACATGGCTTTGGAATTTGGCCTCCTGGGACTAAGCGCCTTCCTGATCCTTATTTTTCAATTACTCAGATCCGGCTGGCAGGCAGGCAAGGACATCCAGGATTGGCTGCCCGTGGCTCTGGCCGGGGGCCTGGTCTTTTTGGCTGTAACTCATATCTTCAGCCCCTACCTTAATCATCCTCTGGGTCTAGGTTATTTAATCCTCGCCTCTTGTCTTATTCCATTAAATAGAGTATAAATTATATTAATTAATCAATAATTTGGACTAGAAACCTATGAGCGAGCAAATCATTTCCCAGGAAGGCTACGACAAGTTGAAACAAGAAATGGATTTTTTAGCCACGGTCAAGCGCAAGGAGATAGCGGAAAGGATAGAGCGGGCCAAGGAGCTAGGCGACCTAAGTGAGAACGCCGAATACAGCGAAGCGAAAGATGCCCAGGCTCTCAATGAAGGCCGCGTCTTGGAGCTGGCCAACATCCTCAAGAACGTGACCGTGGTCGAAAACGGCGGTTCCAAGGAAGAGGTGGTGATGGGCTCAGTGGTGACGGTCAAGGGAAACGGGCAGGAAAAAGAATATAGCATCGTCAGTTTCAATGAGGCTGATCCGCTCTCGGGCAAGATATCCAATGAATCGCCGCTCGGGGTCGCCCTCCTGGGCAAGCGCAAGGGCGAAAAGGTGGAAGTGGAAACTCCCAAAGGCAAGTTTGAGTATAAGATAGTTAAGATAAGTTAGAAACATATGGAAGAGGCAAAGACCAGCTCGGCCAAGGCTAGCGAAAGGGAAGACCGGCTCAAAAAGCTGCAGGCTCTTCTGGCCTCAGGCCTTAATCCTTATCCAGCTATTTGCCGGCGCGACCGGAGCCTAGCTCAGATAAAGGCTGATTTTCAATCCTTGGTTAATTCCGGGGAAGAGATAAGCGTGGCCGGCAGGATTAGGAGTCTGCGCACCCATGGCAATCTGAGCTTCGCTGATTTGGAAGACGCTTCCGGCCGCTTTCAGATGGTCTTTTCCAAAAATGAGCTGGGAGCCGAGAGCTACAAGAGCTTTTCCAAGCTGGTTGATAGCGGCGATTTTTTAGAAATAAAAGGCAAGGCTTTCCTGACCCAGAAAGGCGAACCGAGCCTGATGGCCTCGGCTTGGAAGATGCTGAGCAAGGCTCTGCGGCCGATTCCTGATGCCTGGTACGGCCTGAAAGACGAGGAGGAAAGATACCGCCGCCGCTATTTGGATATTCTCCTCAACCCTCAGTCTAGGGACATGGTGGTTAAAAGAAGCCGCTTCTGGAAAGCGATGCGGGATTTCCTCCTAGGCGAGGGGTTTTTGGAGGTGGAAACGCCGGTGCTTGAAACCATGGCGGGCGGCGCTGATGCCCGGCCTTTTGTCACCCATCATAACGCTTTAGACATTGATGTCTTCTTGCGCATTTCCACTGGTGAACTCTGGCAGAAGAAGTTGATGGTCGCCGGCTTTGAGAAAACCTTTGAAATCGGCCGGCAATTTAGAAATGAGGGGATGGATGCTGAACATTTGCAGGACTACACCCAGATGGAATTCTATCTCGCCTATGCCGACTACCGCCAGGGTATGGCCCTGGTGGAGAGATTGTATAAATACGTCGCCCAGGAAACTTTCGGCACTTTGCAATTCAAGATCCGCGGCTTTGACGTTGATCTCAGCCGCCCCTGGGAAACCTATGACTATCGTGAGACAGTGAAAAAAATGACCGGCATTGACGTTCTGGAGGCTTCGGAAAAAGAGATTAAGGCTAAGCTGGACGAGCTGGGCGTGGAATATGACAGACAAGGCTTCAATATTA
The DNA here is from genome assembly GCA_964431625.1 of uncultured Gammaproteobacteria bacterium. Classification (GTDB taxonomy): domain Bacteria; phylum Patescibacteriota; class Patescibacteriia; order Patescibacteriales; family UBA12465; genus UBA12465. The sequence continues at coordinate 2,193 of CAYSJT010000039.1, forward strand.
CCAGAGCGATAGACAATCTCTGGAAATATTGCCGGAAACAGATTGCCGGACCGGGATTTTTGGTCGGCACGCCAATAACCGTCTCGCCCCTGGCCAAGCGGGATGAGAAAAATCCGGCTCTAGCCCAGCGCTTCCAGGTCATCCTGGCCGGTTCTGAGCTGGGAAATGGCTATAGCGAGCTCAATAATCCCTTAGATCAAGATGAGCGCTTCCAGGAGCAAGAGAAACTCCGGGCAGCGGGCGATGAGGAAGCCCAAGCTCATGACAAGGACTTTGTCGAAGCCTTGGAATATGGCATGCCCCCGACCTGCGGCTTCGGTGTGAGCGAGAGGTATTTCAGCTTTTTGATGGACAAGCCGGCCCGGGAATGCCAGATTTTCCCTCTCATGCGCCCCAAGCGCGACTAGCCATGAGACTTTGGAGCCTGCATCCTAAGTACTTAGACCGGGCCGGGCTTCTAGCCCTTTGGCGGGAAGGCCTGCTGGCCAGGAAAGTCCTGGCCGGAAAGACCAAGGGATACCGCCAGCATCCCCAGCTGGAAAGATTCAAGGCGGCAGCTAACCCTAAGGCAGCGATAGACGCGTACTTGGAAAGGATCTGGGAAGAAGCGAAGCGGCGGGGCTATGATTTTCAAGCCGGGAAGATACGGCTGGGAAAGGAGGCCGCTAAAATAAATTTGAGTCGAGGACAGCTCAAGTATGAGCTGGAACATCTAAAAAAGAAGTTATTACGCAGGGATCCGGGCAGATTGGAGGAAATCCTGAAACTAAAAAAAATTTCCAGCCACCCTTTATTCAGATTGAAACCGGGCGGCCTAGCCGCTTGGGAAAAGAAATATGATCGTTGAAGCTAAAAATTTAGTCAAGAAATTCGGGGAGATCGCGGCTGTGGACGGGGTCTCCTTTTCCGTTGTTGACGGGGAGATTTTTGCCCTGCTCGGGCCTAACGGCGCTGGCAAGACCACAATCATCAAGATGCTCACCACCGTCCTTAATCCGACAAGCGGTGAACTCAGTGTCGCCGGCTATGACCCGACCCGGGAAGAGCGGCAGGCGCGCCGGTCTTTCGGCATCGTCTTCCAGG
>CAYSJT010000040.1:0-2994 GCA_964431625.1 uncultured Gammaproteobacteria bacterium
GCTGAGACCGGCCACTATGCCCATGTTGAGCGTGTTCTTGCCCTGGCGGTCGCAGGCATTGAGCAAAGAACCGATGGGAAAATTGATGAAGATGAAAAAAAGAGCGAAAATAGAAATTCTCAACGGCAGGACTGAGCCCTCAAAGCCGCTTTTAAGCAGCAGGCTGATTTTTTCAGCTAAAGCCACGGTGCCGACAATTATCGGCAAAGAGATGATGGTTAGATAGTTAATGGCCCGCTCGAAAGAAATGGCCAGCTGCTGACGGTTGCTCTGCCAATACGAGCTCAAGGCCGGATAAAGGGATGCAGTGAAGGCCAGGGGCAGGAACTGCAAGGCGAAGATGATCTTGAAAGCCACTTGATAAAGGCCGACCGCTTCGGCGCCGGCCAAAAAAGAAAGTAAAACGGTATCAAGGTAGGTGTAGATCCTCTGGAAAATTCCGTATAAAGCAAAAGGCCAGCTGATCCTTATCAGCTCGCCCATGAAGCTTCTCTCAATTAAAAAGGCCAGGCCCAGGCGAAGGCGTTGCCTAGCCACGACCAAGCTATAAGCCAAATTGAAGAAACTGGCTATAGGCAAGGCGGCCATGGCCCAAACCAATCCGCCGCCCAAGAGCAAGGCGCCATAGCCGAAGACCAACACTGCCAGCTGGAACAAGATAGAGGCAATGCTTTCATATTTCAAATTATGGAAGCCGCGCACGGCTCCGAAAACAGTGCCGGTAAAGGAGTCTAGGACCATGGAAACGCAAGAAATATAGATTAGAAGGCGGGTCGTCTCGTCATAACCGGAAAGAGCCACTAAGACCAGGACGCCCAGGACGGATAATAAGGAAAGGGGCAATTTCAAGGTCAATATGTTCCCCAGCCAGCGGGAGGCTGTCTCTGGCCTCTTGGCCACTTCCCTGGTCAGGACATTAGTCAGGCCCAAGTCGATAAAAACGGAAAAAATGGTCGTTAAGGATATGGCTAGATAATATCGCCCCATGTCAGCTGGCCCGAGAAAGCGGGCCAGAAGGATAAAATAGGTAAAAGAAATGACTTTCTGGATAATCAGGGCTAGGGTTAGATAAGAAGTATTCTTGGCAATGTTGTGGATTTTGTTCATAAAGCCTGGGCTCCGGCAAATTACCTGCTTATTATACCAACTCTTGATTAAATTTAAAAGTTATGATAGCATGATACTGCAATAGGAACAAGATAGCCAAACTTATAAATTTTATCTAATCTGAAGAAGATTTTTTTATATCTATGAAGCAAGATACCCACCCCAAGTATTACGATAACTGCAAGGTGAGCTGCGTCTGCGGCCACACCTTCACCACCGGCTCCACCGAGCCGGAAATTAAGGTTGAGCTCTGTTCCCAGTGCCATCCTTTCTATACCGGCAAGCAGAAGCTGGTCGACACGGCCCGCCGGGTAGAGAAATTCGAGGCTAAGGTCAAGGCTAAAGACAGCAAGACCGAGGTCAAGGGCAAGAAAGTGAAGCGTGCGGTTCGAGCCAAGGTCAGAGCGGCCAAGGAAGTGGTCGTCAAGACCAAGGACATGAAGAAAATCGCCCAGGTCAAACTAAACAAGAAGTAGATACGAAAAGAGCGATCAACCGCCTAATCATTTGAGCGCTTCTGTGCTAAAATGCTTAAGTCTGGATTGATCGCTTTTTTGTTAGGGCAAAGACGGGGCTGCCAACTTTTTCCGGCTTTTTACAAGGAGGAGGGTGGCCGGAACAGTTTCCTTTCTTATTCCCATTGTTTCTTTCATGATCTTGGATTTTCTTCTGCAAACAGCCCCTAGTCTTTCCCTTTGTTTTGTGTACCGATAATAACACAAGGAATAAATATAGTCAATATGTACGAACAAGTCAAAGAAAAGTTCGCCAATTTGGAAAAAGAGCTAATGGATCCAGCCCTGGCCTCCGATGCCCAAGGGATGATTAAAGCATCAAGGGAGCACGCTAACCTGAAAAAAGCCGTCTCCCTGATTGTCGACTGGGAGAAAACCCAGGCGGAAATTATCTCATACCAAGAAATTCTCTCCCAAGCAGACGATCCGGAATTGAAAGAGCTGGCTGAAAAAGAATTGCCCGCGGTTCTGGAAAAATCCGCCCGGCTGGCGGAAGCGATAGAGGAAGAGATAAACCCGAGCAGCCCCAACGACAAGAAGGCGGCTATCATTGAAATCCGCGCCGGTACCGGCGGCGACGAGGCCGCCCTTTTCGCCGGCGACCTCTTTCGCATGTATTCCCGTTTCTGCGAACGCCGCGGCTGGAAACTGGAGCTCATCAGCTCCAGCGTCATCGGTTTGGGCGGATACAAGGAAATAATCTTCGAGGCTAAAGGCGAAGGCGCCTATGGCCTGCTTAAATATGAAGCCGGTACGCACCGCGTCCAGCGGGTACCGGAAACCGAGAAACAAGGCCGCATCCATACTTCGACTGCGACCGTAGTCGTCTTGCCTGAGGCCGAAGAAGTTGATATAGAGATAAAGCCCCAGGATATCCGCATTGACACTTTCTGCTCCAGCGGCCCAGGCGGCCAAAGCGTCAATACCACGTATTCTGCCATCCGCGTCCTTCATATCCCGACCGGCATCATTGTTAGTTGCCAGGATCAGAAATCCCAGCATCAGAACAAAGAAAAGGCCCTCCAGGTTCTGCGTTCCCGCCTCCTAGCCAAACAGGAGGAAGAAAGATTGGCTCAGGAATCAAGCGCTAGAAAAAATCAAGTCGGCGCCGGTGATCGAGCCGATAAGGTCAGGACATATAATTTCCCCCAGGATCGGGTGACCGATCATCGCATCAACGCTTCCTGGCACAGCCTGCCCAGGATAATGGACGGGGACATCAGCGAAATGGTCGAAGCTTTAAAAAAGGCCGGCCGGCAAAACCATGAGGCAGAAAAATGAAGCAGTCAGCCGGAAGACGGCGATTCAGGCAAGCGGCCTGGAAATATCCGAAGCCGAAATCCTTCTGGCCTGGCTTTTAAAGAAACCGCGC
>CAYSJT010000041.1:0-2975 GCA_964431625.1 uncultured Gammaproteobacteria bacterium
AAATATGATAGACAAAAAATTCTTAGCCGGACTCAAAAAGTCATATCAGGACAGCGAAAGCCAGCGCCGCCAGATAATCAGCGCTTCCAACAACCTGCTCTTTCTGTCCAAGAAAGCCATCTTCGCCCTGCAGCGACAAGAGCTGACCGCCGGCGCCAAGCGTCTGACTGAGCTAGAAACGGCTCTGGCAGACATGGAGAAGCGCTTCGGCGCCACGCGGCTAAACCAGGAGGGAGCTTTCCGGGCGGCCATAGAAGAATATTTCGAAGCCAAGTCCTTCCACTTGGCCATACAGGGAAAAATCATTGCTCCGGCCAAGGGCCTGGATCTCGGCCATGAAGCCTATCTCGGCGGCCTCTGCGACATGGTGGGCGAACTTGTCCGCTATGCCACCAACCAGGCGGCGGCCGGAAAATTCGCCGTCGTTTCCAAAATGAAAGAAAAGGCCGACGGCTTAATGATCGAACTGGCTGATTTCGACCTGACCGGATACCTGCGCACCAAATACGACCAAGCCCGCGGCCATCTCAGGAAACTCGAACAGATGGCTTATGAAATCCGCCTCCGAAATAAAAAATAGCTATGCTCGTAGCTATCGTCGCCGACATCCATGACAATCTGGCCAACTTGGAAAAATGCCTGGCCTGGCTGAAACAGGCTGGGGCCGAAAAGCTCCTCTGCTTGGGCGACCTGGCCAATGAAGAGACGCTTGATTTTCTCGCTGCCAACTTCGGCGGCGAGATTTTTTTGGTCTCAGGAAACGCCGATACATACGACCCGGACACGACTCTCAGCTTCGGAGGAAGAATAAAACATCTAGGAGAAAGCGGCTCTCTGGAAATAGGCGACTGCCGCCTGGCCATGGTTCATGAGAAATGGAAGCTAGAAAAAATGAAGAACTTGGCTGAATATGATTTCGCTTTCTACGGCCACAGTCACCGTCCCTGGCTGGAAAAGAATGGGCGGCTAATCATCGCCAATCCCGGTAACCTGGCTGGAGCTTTCTATAATGCCAGCTTCGCCCTCTTGGAAACAAAGGAGAAACAACTCAGCTTGAAAAGCCTTAGGGAAATACAGAAAACCGCTCTCGTCTGAGAGCGGTTTTTTATAATATCTTCTTGAGATATTGGCCGGTGTAGCTGGCTGAAATAGCGGCCAGGTCTTTGGGCGTACCCGCTCCGACCAGCAGGCCGCCGTCTTCTCCTCCGCCCGGCCCCAAATCTATTACCCAATCAACTGATTTGATTACATCCAGGTTGTGTTCAATGACTAGAACCGTATTTCCTTGATCAACGAGGATGTTTAGAACTTTGAGCAAGCGGTCGATATCGGCGAAATGGAGGCCGGTAGTCGGCTCATCTAATATATATAGGGTGCGACCGGTGGCCCGACGGGACAGTTCGGTGGCCAGCTTGATACGCTGGGCTTCGCCGCCGGAGAAAGTGGTAGCGCTCTGGCCGAGCTTGATATATCCCAGGCCGACTTCTTCCAAGGTAGCCAGTTTCTGGCGCAAGGCCGAATGGTGGCGGAAAAATTCAGTTGCTTCCGACACCGTCATTTCCAGGACTTCATGGATATTCTTGCCTTGATACAGAACTTCCAAGACCTTGGGCCGGAAACGCTTGCCCTGGCACTGGTCGCAGACCAAGAAGATATCGGAAAGGAATTGCATCTCCACCTTAATATAGCCGTCTCCCGAGCAATTCTCGCAGCGGCCGCCAGGGACGTTGAAGGAAAAATGTCCCGGCCCCAGGCCTTTGACCCGGGCTTCGGGCAAGGCGGCAAAAACGTCACGGATATAGGTGAAAAGGCCGGTATAGGTAGCGGGATTGGAGCGCGGCGTCCGGCCAATCGGCGACTGATCAATGTCTATCACCTTATCAATATTCTCCAGCCCCTTAATTTCGCGATGCCGGCCAGGCTCATCCTTGGCGCGATAGAATTTGCGGCTAAGAGCCTTGGCCAGAATATCGTTCATCAGGGTGGATTTGCCCGAGCCGGACACTCCAGTGATGGCCACCAGCTTGCCCAAGGGAATATCCACGTCTATATTTCTCAAATTATGTTCGCTCGCGCCCAGAATCTGCAGGCTCTGGCCTTTGCCGCCCCGGTACTTAGCAGGAATCTTGATGGTCTTTTTCCCGCTGAGATAGGCGCCGGTCAAGGAAGCGGCGCAATCACCGATTTCCGCTGGCGATCCGGCGAAGAGAACCCGGCCGCCATATTCGCCGGCTCCGGGGCCGATATCCACCAGCCAATCGGCCGCCTGCATGGTGGCCGCATCGTGCTCAACGACGATGACCGTGTTACCGTTATCCCGAAGATCTTTGAGAGAAGCGATTAATTTATCATTATCTTTCTGGTGCAGACCAATAGACGGCTCGTCTAAGACATAGAGGACGCCGCTTAGCGCCGAGCTGATTTGCGAAGCCAAGCGGATACGTTGGGCTTCGCCACCAGAAAGACTGGAGGCGGATCGGCCCAAAGAAAGATAGTCCAGACCGACCTTGGCTAAAAATTCCAAATTCTTGGCAATTTCCTTGATGATTGGCTCGGCGATTTTTATTTGCGCTCCCAAGCCGCCGGATTTGCCCAACCAGCGCGGCAGAAGAGCGGCCAGATCTTTCAAGCTAAGAATCGATACTTCGTTTATATCCAGCCCGCCCATCTTCACAGCCAAGGACTCCAACTTGAGGCGGCTGCCATGACAAAGAGGGCAAAGACAGGAACGCATAGTCTTCTCTATCTCCTGTTTGACGAAGTTTGACTTGGTCTCTTGATATTTCTCTGACAGATAATTGAGCAGGCCGGGAAAACCGCCGTCTCCTTTTAAAATCGCCATTTTCTGGGATAGCAATAAATCTTTTATCGGTTGGCGCAGGCTGAAGCCTTGGCGCTCAGCCAAAGCTTCAAGAGCCGGCAAGAGGCCGTTACTGCTTAGGCTAGAAACCGAGAGAGGCTTGATCGCTCCCTCC
>CAYSJT010000042.1:0-2937 GCA_964431625.1 uncultured Gammaproteobacteria bacterium
AGCCTGTCCTTGACGTTCCTGGAAACGATGATGATCGACAATTTCATATCAATTCATGCGGGCAAAGACCGACTTCAAGCGGACGCCGGCCCGGGCTTTTATCTCCACCTGCTCCGGCCTGAGACCGAGAGATTTGGCAATATATCTGACAAGGGCCTGGTTGGCCCGGCCAGCCTCGGGCGCCGCGGCGACCGCGACCTTCAAGGCGCCATCAGCCATGATTTCCCTGAGCTCGGTCCGAACCGCGCCTGGCACCGCCTTTATCTTCAGTCTCAGCTTTCCCTCTGCCTGCAACTTTTCCCTAAATTGAGCCCACATAACTTAAGCTTCTTGTCCTTTTGACGGAGATAAATATATGTATAGTTTAATCCTTTTCCTGGCTTTTTGAAAGGCCCGGACAAGACAACTCCGGCCATCTGTCAAGATTTATTTTATTCTAATAATATACTAAAATATAAGGGCTAAATTATCAAACAAATAAAAATATGGAGGAGGAGAAAAATCCCCAGGCCGAGGCATATAATCGCCCCTCCTGGGACGAGTATTTCATGAAGATAGTGGAAATGGTCGGCACCCGCGGCACCTGCGACCGGGGCCGGACCGGCTGCGTCATCACCAAAGACAGACGCATTGTTTCCACCGGCTATGTCGGCTCGCCTCTGGGTCTAGCCCACTGCGACGAGGTCGGGCACGAGATGCACACCGTCATCTATGAAAACGGCGAGAAGCACCGCCACTGCATCCGCACCACCCATGCCGAACAAAACGCCATCTGCCAGGCGGCCCGTTCCGGCGTCTCCTTAGACGGCGGCACCCTCTATATCAAAATGACTCCCTGCTATACCTGCGCCAAGATGCTCATCAACGCCGGCATCCGCCGCATCGTCTGCGCCCAAGACTACCACGGCGGCGCCCGGAGCAAGGAGATCTTCAAGGAAGCGGGCGTGGAATACGTCCTGCTCTCAAACGAGATGACGACCTATAAAGATATGTATCTGCCCGACTAGCCATATGCCTAACATTTTCATCTACGACGAATTTAATCCCGAAGACAACGCCATGCTCCAGGCGCTCTATTCTCGCAGCGCCAAAAGCGTGGCTGAACACGTGGATAAGGTGAGGGCCTCGGGCTCAGGCAAGTTCATGTCCACCTTCTACGTCGGCTACGGCCATGCCAGCATCGCCGACTGCGGCAGCACCACCATGTTCATCGAAGGCATCAGCATCTTGGGCGATAAGGCTATTCAAGACTGGCCCCTCTACAGCGGCCAGGAAACCAGCACCCGTTATATCGATATGGGCCGCCAGCCGATTATTGATCCCATTGGCAGCGCCGCCTCCAAGCAGATCCTAGATGCTTGGATGGATTTTTATAATGATAGCCAGGAGCCGATGCGCGAGCATCTCATGGCCAAATACCCCCGCCAGGCGGATGAAGACGAGGGCGTCTATGCCAAGGCAATAAAAGCCAGGGGCTTTGATTCCCTGCGCGGCTTCCTGCCGGCCGGCATCACTACCCAGCTCAGCTGGCATAGCAACCTGCGCCAGGCTTGGGACCATCTGGCCCTTCTCCGGCATCACCCGCTTGAAGAGGTCCGCCAGACGGCCGAGTCCATTCTCTCCGGCCTGAAAGAAAAATACCCCAACAGCTTCTCCCATCAGCCGACCCAGGAACAAGAGGCATACCGGGAAGACTTCACCCGACGCTTCAGTTATTTTCCTCCGGTAGGAAGCAGTTGCCCCAAAAAAATGGAGACAACTATCAAGCCGGAAGAGCTGGCTAAGTACCAGGATCTCATCGACCGCCGGCCGGCCAAGACCGGCCTGCCGATATTCCTGGGCGACCTGGGCACCTGTACTTTCGAGTTCCCGCTGGATTTCGGCTCCTTCCGCGACTTGCAAAGGCATAGGAGCGGACTCTGCCGCATGCCGCTTCTCACAACTTCCCTCGGCTTCAACCGCTGGTATCTGGAGCAATTGGCTGAGAGCCTGAAGGCGCAGGCGGAGGTCCTCATCGCCAAGCAGACGGAAATGATTGACGCCCTGGAGGCCAGCCCGGAGATAAAGCAATACTACACGGCGATAGGCTTTGACGTCGCCTGCCGCTTCAGCTTCCCCCTGCCGGCCGCCGCCTATGTCATCGAGCTGCGCTCCGGCCGCACCGTCCACCCCAGCCTAAGACAAATAGCCCACTGGATGCACGAGAGTCTGACCCAAGCCCTGCCTAATCTCAGGCTATACTCCGACCTGAGCCCGGATGACTGGGACGTCCGCCGCGGCCTGGCTGATATTATTAAGAAATAATATGTCCAAGATAATCTTCGGCCTGGTCGGACCGCTCGCCAGCGGCAAAGAAGTGAGCCGCCGCTACCTAGAAAACAAGTACGGCGCCGATACCACCCGCTTCTCATCTTCCCTGCGCGACATTTTGAACCGCCTCTATCTCCCCGTCAACCGGCAGAACATGCAGAACCTTTCCCTAGATTTGCGCCAACGCTTCGGCGGCGATGTCCTGTCCCGGGTGATTGCCGAGGATGCCAGCGCCAGCCAGAAAGAGATAATGGCCATTGACGGCGTCAGGCGCCTGGATGACATCAAGCAGCTCAAGGACCTGCCGGGATTTAATCTGGTAAGCATTGACGCCGCTCCGGAAATACGCTATCAAAGGATGAAGGCTAGGAACGAAAACCAGGGGGACGCCGAGAAAACATATGAAGACTTTTTGGCTGATAACCAGCGCGAGGCTGAACTGGAAATCCCCCATGTCATGAGCCAGGCTAAATACCATTTGGACAATAACGGGTCGCTCGACGACCTATACCGCCAGCTGGACAAGCTGGTGGAAGAACTGAGACAGACACTATGAACGGCTATCCGGGAAAATTCATCGTCCTCTACGGCATCAACAACCTGGGCAAGAGCACCCAGGCCAAGTTG
>CAYSJT010000043.1:0-2850 GCA_964431625.1 uncultured Gammaproteobacteria bacterium
ATATATACCCCAGCATTTATGATGGAGAGTCATTTCCAAAACCGCCAGGGCGCTGCGCGGCCGCGAGTTATAACAGTTATGCCAGAAGCAAGGGCAGTAGCTTTTCTGTTCCAGGCAGTTCTGGCAGATTTGGCCATTGGCGTACATCAGGTAGTTGGGGCAAAAAAGCTTATAGTCATGCAGATGCATCACAGTCGGCAAGCGGCGCTTTTTGGCTTCCGGAAGGATGGAGGGTGATATTTGATGATAGATATTGTGGAGGTGGATGATGTCTGGCTGAAAGTCATCAAGCAGGGCGGCGAATTTTCGTTTGGCCTCAAAGCTGTAGATGATGCGGCCCGGGGAGCGCAGCCTGTCCTTGAAGGAGCCGTGGAAGTCTATGTTGGAAACGAAATATTTTGACCAGGCTGAAGGCAGGTTGTTCGGATGCTCCATGGAAAAAACGGCCACTTCGTGGCCGGCTCTTTCCCAGGCGTCTTTAAGGAAGAGATAATATTTGTCTGCCCCTCCTTTGGGGAAATTATATTTATTGGCGAGGAGAATGCGCATGGCTTTGACTTTCCGGCTTTTGCTGATAAAATCTAACTGTAGCCAATTATAGCATATTTTATGGAAAGAAAAAACAAATATTGGCCGGCTGTTTTAGCCATTTTCGTGCTTTTAGGTTTTTTTGCCTCCCTTTTATGGCAGGCATCTTGGCCGCTTCTCCTTCTGACTTTGGCGGTTTTGGGGCTAGCCTGCCTCTTCCCTTTCCGTCCCCGCCTGGCCTTTGCCGCCCTACTTATCATCCGGACCGGGGCTGATTTTTTGACGGCCACCGAGCTTTTTTCTTTGGGAGGGATAGGGGTTAATTTTACTTCCTTAACCGGAATCATAGTTATCCTTTTAGCCGTTTTCTCTCTTTTCCGGGAGCGGGCTTGGCGCGGCCTGCCTTTAGCCAAGCCATGGCTCTTGTTTCTTGGGGCTTCCTTGGCTGTCAGCCTTTTCTCCATTAATGGGCTGCTCAGCCTGACTGAGCTTTTGCGCTGGCTCAGTTTCTTCGCCCTTTTCGTGCTCGGCTATTCTCTTTTCTCTGACGGGAAGAAAAGTAGCTTTCTTATCAAGTCGATTATTCTTTCCTCAGTTATTCCGGCTCTGGCCGCTTTTTGGCAGCTGCTCAACGGGCTCGGCATTTTTGATGGCGAACGCTGGCGCTTGAGCGGCACCTTTGTCCATCCCAACATGCTCGCCTTCTATCTGGTCTTTATCATCACCCTCCTTCTCTTCCTTTTTTTAAACTTGAAACGGGAATCCTTGGAAAAATATGTCTATCTCCTTTTCTCCCTGCCGCTTTTTGTCCTGCTTTTTTTCACCTATACCCGCGGCGCCTGGATTTGTCTCTTTTTAGTCCTTTTTCTTATCGGCCTGGCTCGTTTCCGCCTTTTCCTTTTATCTTTCCTGGTTATTGTTTTGATATTCTATGTTGGCTTTCTGCCTTTTCGGGAAAGGCTGGACAGCTTAATGGCTTTTTCTGCGGCTGATTCCACCGTTTGGCGCCTGGAGCTCTGGCGGGACTCATTGGAGTATGCCAAAGACAGCTGGCTTATCGGCCATGGGCCGGGCACTTCCGCTTATCTTATCGGCCAGCACCGTTCGCCGCTTTTAGGTTCGAGCGAGCCGCACAATGACTACATTAAGCTTATTTTAGAAGTCGGCCTGCTCGGCCTGGGCGCCTATCTCTTCCTCCTTCTTTCCCTGCTGCGCCGCCTCTGGCGCGGCTGGCGCCAAGATGAAGCTCCCCGCCGCCGCCTGCTTTTCCTATTTATGATAGTCTTCTCTTTAGCGCTATTCATTTCCAGCGCCGGTGATAATATCCTCAAGGACTCTTCCTTGCAATGGAGCTTCTGGGCCCTGCTCGGTTCGCTCCTGGCCGGGCATATCCGACTATCAACAAAAGAAAAAGCTGCTTCCTGAGAAGCAGCTTCTTTTTTTTAAGGCTGGCCGTTAATTGTCGCGGCGCTGGCCGTTGCTGTATTCTATCCAGGCCTTTTTTTGAATGGGGGCGACGTAGACCGCGCCGTTTTCATATTGGCGGCGGAACATGTTGCCGTTTTCCAAAGACTTGGCCTCTCCCTTGGCTTTCCCCAATCCCAGCTCCCATCTTTTCTCATACATCGCGTTCTGTTTGTATGAGAAGAAAGCTTGATCCAGGAGCATGGCGGAACATAGGGTGAAGAAATAGTTATCTTCTCTGGCATTGAGGATGTTGAAGCCCCAGTCATGGCTTTGGGCCATGGTGAAGGCTACATTCATGTTGGCATACCAGGCCTCGGAGCAACTGTCTGTTTCGTCCACGTACTTGTCCGGGAAATGCTCGAACATTTTTCCGTCGCAGCTTTTGGAATATGACAGGCTGGCCGGGTTGCAGATGAGGGTCAGGCCGGGGTCATGGCGGCGCAGCTTCTTGAGGCAGCTTTCCATACCCTGATACCAGCTTCCATCTATAGCCGCCTTGTCATCCCTGAGACCATCATTGTCCCGGTCTAAACCAGCTTGGCTGCGGACATGGTTGCCTATCCAACCGATGCTGTCCCAGACGTTGTCTATGAGCACTCCGTCAAAAGGATACTGTTCCAAGACATCGGCAATGAAGCGGTCGGTGATGAAATCAATGTAGTTTTTCATTGTACCGTCCACATAGTATTTCGGGCAGTCAAGGCTGCAGTCCAAGGTATACATGCCGGGCCAAAGTCCGACGCGCTGCCCTTGGCTGTCCTTGAGCCACCAGGCCTCCTTGTCTTTGAGGATGCCGGCTATCTTCAGCCCCCAGGGCTTGTCGTCGAACATGGGGTCGAAGAACTCGGCCGGGTT
>CAYSJT010000044.1:0-2640 GCA_964431625.1 uncultured Gammaproteobacteria bacterium
AGGATACGGTCCTTGAAGCGGCGGCATTGGCTGGCCATATTCTGGGTGAGCCTGTTCGGCGGACTCTTGGGTACGCTTTTCATTACCAAAGCCTTCTTCGCCGCCTTTGCCGGGGAAACGACTTTCGCTACGGTGGTAATTTTGCAGAAGCTCCAGCCTTTCTTCGCCCTTTTCCTGGCTCGCTTAATTTTAAAGGAAAGATTGCCCCGCCGTTTCTATCTCTGGGCCGCCCTAGCCATTCTTTCCAGCTACTTCCTGGCATTTGGCGGTTCGGGCTTCAATTTACAGAGCATCGACTGGCTCCATAGCGCGGCAGTCTTCGCTTTCCTGGCCGCTTTCGCTTTCGGCTCGTCCACGGTTTTCGGCAAGCGCCTGGCCAATCATCTTGACTATCGAGCCGTGGCCGGACTTCGTTTTTTGGTGACCTCAGTTCTGGCTTTCGCTTTGGTTTTTTTCAGCGGTGATTTAGCGCAGACCTCGGCTTTCGGCGCCAAGCAATGGGGGCTTCTAATCCTCATCGTCTTTACCAGCGGCGCCGGCGCCATGTTCATATATTATTACGGCCTGCGCCGCGTCTCGGCTTCGACCGCGACCATTTTGGAACTCTTCTGGCCCGTTTCCGCTCTTATCATGGACTATATATTCAATGGCGCCCGCCTGAGCTGGATCCAAGCCCTGGCCGCCCTGGTCATTGTCTTTGCCTTCTTCAAAGTTTCGTCTCTGGGCCGGGCGGAGAAGCTGTCTTTTAGGGGCAAGGTCGTCTTCGGCCGCCAGCGCGGGAGGCGCCTGGGCTTTCCCACGGCCAACCTGGATCGCTTGGATTTAGATATTCCCCATGGCATCTATGTCATTGAAGCCGAAGTGGAAGGGAAGCCGTATTCCGGCCTGATGCATTTCGGCTACAAGGACGCCTTCGGCGAGCCGCCCTCTCTGGAAGTCCTGCTCAAAGATTTTTCCGGCGAATTATATGGCCGGGAGATAGGGATAAGGGTCGGGCGCAAGCTCAGGGAAATCAAGGGCTTCAAGGGGGAGGCGGGCCTCAAGGAGGCGATTAGGCGCGATCTGGAAGCGATCTGAGCGGAAGATATTGTTCTTCCGGCGCGTATTATCCCAAACGGGCCGGAAGCGGCCGGACGCCTTTGCCAAATTATGGAGAATATAGAACCGAACCGAGAAAAGAGCGATGCCGAGCTCGTATCCCTGGCCCTAGCCAACCGGGATGATTTTTTATATATCGTTGACCGGTATCGGCCACGCCTCTTGGCTTATATCCGGCGCCTGACCAATATCCGTCCTTCTGACGCCGAAGACTTGTTGCAGGAGATATTCATCAAAGCCTATCTCAACCTGAACGATTTCGACCGTAAGCTCAAGTTTTCTTCCTGGATATACCGCATTGCCCATAATCAGGTGATCAGTTCATATCGTAAGCTCAAAGCCAGGCCGGAGGGGAATGAGATAGACTGGGAAGAGCCGGCTATCCGGCGCATTATGGCCGAGTCCGACGTGGCCGGCCAGGCTGACCAGTCTTTGCTCCAGGAAGCGGTGGCTTTGGCCCTTGGACGCTTGCCCGGCAAGTATCGGGAGGTTCTGATCTTGCGCTTTCAAGAAGAAAAGAGCCATCAGGAGATAGCGGATATTATTAAGAAGCCGGGCGGCACCGTTGCTTCCTGGCTTAATAAGGCGAAGGAAGCGTTTCGGGAAGAGTTTCCTAAGCATTTTCAAGAGAGATAATCATATGGCAGAAGAAAACAAGCACAGAGGACAAGAAGAATCTGGTGATTTCGACCGCCGGCTTTTGGACAAAATGAAGGCAGAGAATCTGAGCCCCAAGCCGCGCTGGCGCTTCCTGCTCAAGAATTATGTCGTTTGGATTTCCGGCGCCTTGGCTCTGCTTATCGGCGCGGCCGCGGTTTCTGTCATTGCTTTCCTTGGCCGCTATCATGATTGGCGCCTCTATGCCGCGGCCAAGGCGAGTGCCTGGGAGATAATTATCCTGGCCTTGCCGTATTTCTGGCTGATATTCTTAGCCATCTTCGTTTTCATCGTCTATTATAACTTCAAACATACCAGGGGCGGATACCGCTATCCCCTGGCGGTCATTGTCTCCGGTAGCATCCTGGCTAGCTTGCTGCTCGGCCTATTCTTTTTCCGTCTCGGCCTGGGCCGGGCGATAGACGACCTGCTGGGCGCCCGGGCGCCGTTCTATCGCGAAGTCATCAATCCCCAGATGGGCTTCTGGCTCAATCCGGAAGACGGCCGGCTGGTCGGCATCGTGCAAGCCCAGTCTGAAGAAGGAACGTTAGCCGTGGCGGATCCGGAAGGGAACATTTGGGAAGTAGAATTGGATTTGGAAGAAGAGCTTTTGCCAATAATGATGGATGACAGATTTGCCGAGTTCGGCCCGATTGCCACAACCGCCGATCTGATTATGGCCGGCCAGCCCTTGAGCTTTATCGGCGAAATTACGGAAGAGGGAAGTTTCAAGGCCAAACTCGTCCATCCCTTAGTGCCTGGGCGCCGTTTTTTAGAACGCGGACCGGAGCACCTTCGGAAAGGAGGCCAGGGACAGCCCGATTGCCCGGGGCGATCCTGTCATAATCAAGGGCCGCGCTTCCAGGCGGTGCCATAACATAATCA
>CAYSJT010000045.1:0-2619 GCA_964431625.1 uncultured Gammaproteobacteria bacterium
GGCCTAAACCGTGTATAGAGGCGGGGTTGGCATATTGACCTTCCAAGAAAGGCTTCATCTTGGCCATAACCCGCGGATCTAGACGGGTTGTGGCCGCATTGTCTAAATAAACCTGCATAGTCTTAGGGTAGAAGCTCCACCGAAGATACAACTACGTCTTGAAGCGGCCGGTCATTGGCCCCGGTAGCCGCGGTCCCTATTTTCTCCACTACCTCCATCCCGGAAACGACTTCCCCGAAATTGGTATGCAGTCCGTCCAGCCAAGGCGTGGCCTCGGCCGTGACGATGAAGAATTGGGAACCGTTGGTGTTGGGCCCGGCATTGGCCATGGCTAGGCTGCCCTTCACTAAAAGATGGGAATTGATCTCATCTGCAAAGCGGTACCCCGGCCCGCCGGTGCCATAGCGAGAAGTGTCGCTTCCCCGGCTCAGGGGATCGCCGCCTTGGATCATAAAGTCCTTGATCACCCGATGGAACTTAGTGCCGTCATAGAAACCGGCCTGAGCCAGGTTCAGGAAATTATTGACGGTTACGGGCGAGTCCTGGGAATAGAGATTCACTTCGATATCGCCGTAATTTGTACGAATAACGGCTTTTGAATATTCGGCCAGAAGATCGGCCTGGCCGGCCGGCGCCGAGACCTGCCCCGGCTTATTGCTTTCTTCCATATTTTTTTCGTTAACCGGAGTCACTGCCTCCGGCGTAGCCTGGCTTGAAGCCGGCGTTTGCTTTGTCTCATTAGCCTCCGGCGTCTTGGCCGTACAGGCTGAGAGCGAAAGGGATGAGACTAATATAACAGCTAATATTAGTAATTTTTTCATATGATTAACATCAGACAGCCCAGCGGCTGTCTTGTTATTATAACCGAATCGTAAGCACCTGTAAACTAGACTTGGAAACGGCGCTTGATGCGGCTGTCATCAGCCGAACGCTTCTCCTCAATCACCGCTTTAGCTTTCTCTCTCAGTTCGCCGATTTCCAAGGCGTTGAGCTCGCCTGCCCGGCCTTTGAGATATTCTTCACTGTTTCTCTCTGGATCTTCAATCACCTCGCTAAGCAAGACATCTAAAATAGCTCCAACCTTCGGACTGGGGGAAATACCCAAATGAGCCATCAGCTGATCGCCGTTTAGCTTCAACATTTTGGCCGAGACCGGATCGTTCTGGACCTTTTCCATCATGTACTGCAGGTGCCTGAGCTTATAGGGCATGGCCTTGGGGGTGCCGGAGCCGAGGCGGTCGGCCACGCGCAGGTCGATTAAGTCTTTCAGGTTCTCCCGGCCGACCTTGGCGATCAAACGACGGACCGAAGCGGCCGTCACTTCCCCGACGTTATAATAGAACATGTGGTTGCGTACCAGATTGACCGCCCTCAGCCTGTCCTCGTTGGCAAAGCGCAGGCGCGTCATTATCTTGTCGGTCATCTTGGCGCCCAGATACTCGTGGTTATAGAAAGTGGCGATGCCGTCGATTATCTTCCGCGTCTTGGGCTTGGCCACGTCATGAAGCAGGGCGGCCAGGCGCACTACCCAATCAGTACTGGGGCAGTGCTTAAGGGAAAGAAGATTGTGCTTGAAGACCGGGTAGATATGGTGCCGGTCCTGTTTGACCTCCACGCCTTGTTCCAGCTCGGGAATAATATATTGCAGGAGCTTGAGCTCGTGGAGCTTGGCAATGCCCTCGGAGGGGCGCTCTGAAGCCAAAATCTTAATCAGCTCATCGCGCACCCTTTCCTGGGCGACGAATTTTAGGCTGCCGGCCAACTTAGAAATAGCCCGCTCGGTTTTAGGCTCAATGGAAAAGCCGAGCTGGCTGCTAAAGCGCACTGCTCTAAGCAAGCGAAGGGCGTCTTCCTTGAAACGGTCTTCTGGCTCGCCCACGGCCCTGATAACCTTCTTAGCGATATCCTTGCGGCCGCCGAAAAGGTCGACCGGCTCGCTGCCGGAGATAGGGTCAAGGGCCAGGGCATTGATGGTAAAATCGCGCCGTTCCAAATCCTTGTCCAATTTGTCTTCGAATATAACTTCGTCCGGATGCCGCCGGTCACTATAGCCGCTCTCGCGGCGGTAGGTGGTTATTTCCAAAACGGCTTCCACCTCCCCATCCGCCTGCCTAATTGGCAGTATTACCGTGCCGAAACGGTTTTCATACTTAGCCTCAGGCAAGACGGCCAGGATCTCCTCCGGCCTAGCCTTGGTGGTAATGTCCCAATCCTTCGGGGTCTGGCCCATCAAAAAATCGCGGACGCAGCCGCCGACAATATAGGCCTCGTAGCCCGAGGCCTGAAGCGTTTCCAAGGTTTGTCTGACGTATTGCGGGATCATAATTTCTTGTTAGCCAGAAAAGGCCGGCCCTTTAATATGGCCCAGGCGAGTAGGCCGCCGGCTAAGGCGGTCCAGAGCTGGGCCAGGCCGAACATCTGGCCCAGGACCGGCATTAGCCGGGGAGCCAGAATCAGGCCTAACATCTTAGCGCTTAGGAAGAGAAATGTAAACTTGGCTAGAGCCGCTAGGATAAGGCCGGGGAAATAGCTAGATTGCAGACGTCGCCTCTGCCAAAGGTCGAGGCTGAATATGAGAATAAGGTTAGAGGCGATGATAAAAGGGACAAGCGGCAAAAG
>CAYSJT010000046.1:0-2606 GCA_964431625.1 uncultured Gammaproteobacteria bacterium
AACTAGCGGCAATTAATCAAATAAACTGACACTAAGGCCAAATTTACCAACAAAGCGAAAAGAGAGGCCGCCCCCAACAAAAGGTGGCTTAAGGGCTTGAAGCTCTCCAGACGGGACACCCAGCTCAAGATAATTAAATTAATTGCGGTAATAATCAGGGCGTAAGCTGGCAGCCAAAAAACCTGGATAGGATCTCCAACCTTATCAATCCCAAAGTTAACCTTGTAATGCAAGACCAGGGGGTTTTCCCCGACCAGCCGCCAGACTCTGGCCGCCTGCCACCAAGCCAGAGCTTGAAGAGATGCAATGCTTATAAAATAAAGGCGATTGGGGCGAAATCGCCAGATCAAACTAAAAGCCAGGGCAACTGACTGGCGCCAAGAGACGAAACGAGCATATAAGTTCGAATAGGCCATATGATTTACTTAAAGGTCCGGACAACAAAAAACAGGAAAAATACCCCCTTCCGGGCCGGTCCTTTTTCTTTTTCTCCTTCTATCTTAGCATATTTTTAAAATAATATAAAATAAGGTATAATATGATTATTATGAGCCAAAACGCCATTAGACAAATCTTCAGCTATGCTTCTAGCAGCCAAGCTGACAGCTTTTCCATTGAAAGCGGCGCCGACGAGCTAAGCTGCTTCTACCACCTGCCTGACGGTTCCCGGCAGTCCTTCCGCCTGCCAGGCAGCCTGTCAAACAGCCTGGCTGAAGATCTGCGCCAGCTGCTTGACATCGCGCCGGGAGAACTAGCTAAAGATAAATACTGCAAGATAAGCCAGCGGGGCAATAGCCTGGCTTTCCGGGTCAGCATCCTGGCAGGGATTAAAGGAGAAAAGATAATCATCAGCATCGCCAAAAAAGAACCTCTGCCTTTGCGCCTCAAGCAGCTTGGATTAAACCGGCGTGAACTATCCTTAGTCTCCAGCCTCAAGCGCGGCCGCGGCCTAGCGCTCTTCGCTTCCCCGGATAACCAGGGGAAGACTACTAGCCTCTTGGCCGCCTTAAACGAAATTAATGACCCCCGCCTCAGCCTGATCATCTTCGGCGATCCGGCGGAAATAAAAATAGACGGCGCCAACTGCCTCCGCTTTAGCCAATCTGCCTGGCGCCAGGCCCTGCGCAGCGACTGCGACGTCATCGCCTGGGACGGAATCAGCCAAGATGCCGAATTAGCGGAGGCTCTTCTAGCCGCCGGAAACGGCCGCTTGGTCATCGGCACGATAAAAGGCAAAAATTCTTTGGAGGTCTTGGCCCGGATACTCAAGCTCCCTCAGCCGCTCAGCCAGAAACTCCAGGCCCTGCGCTTCATCGCCAGCCAGGAACTAGCCGACCTGAAACGGGCCGCAACAAAAGGCGGCCGCAAAAAAATCGGCTTGTTTGAATTATTGGAAATTGACCAAACACTCAAGCGGTTCATTCTCGAAGCCGCGACTGCATCTGACAAAAGCAATTTCTGGAATGATTGCCTGGACCTGGCCACAGACAATGGCTTCGTCCCTGTCGCCCGCGACCGCCAAATCAAAGCAGCGGCTGGGCTGATCAAATCTTAATCTCAGTATGAAAGTCGCCTGTGTCATTCCCGCCTGGAACGAGGCCGCCCATATTTCCGAAGTAATCCTGGGCGTTAAGCCTCGGGTGGACAGCGTTATTGTTGTTGACGACGGCTCACGCGATCAAACTGCCATTTTAGCTAAGGCGGCCGGGGCTATGGTAGTCAGGCATAAGATAAACCGGGGACAGGGAGCAGCTCTTCAAACCGGCAACGATTTGGCCCGCATAGAATTTGGCGCCGACATTATCGTCCACTTCGATGCCGATAGGCAATTCCTACCCGAAGAGATAGCTGAGGTTATAGAGCCGATAAGGTCCGGCCAAGCTGACATTGTCTTCGGCTCACGTTTCCTGGGCAAGAAAACTAATTTGCCAACTTTTAAAAAAAGAATAATCATGCCCTTGGCCCGTCTGACTAACCGCCTGCTTTTCGGCATCAGTTTGAGCGACCCTCAGAACGGCTTCCGGGCTATGAACCGCCTGGCTGCGGAAAAAATCAGGATAGAAAACCGGGGCATGGCTCATAACAGCGAAATCCAGGCCAAAGCTTTCAAATATAAGCTGCGCATCCAAGAGGTTCCGGTCACCGTCATCTACCACCGCTTCGGCCAGAGCCTGGGCGGCGGTTTCAAGATAATTTCCGATCTCATCCTCAGCAAATTCATCAAATAAGCATATGCTCCAACAGCTCATCGCCGTTATCATTATCCTCGCCTTTCTCCTGCGCCTTTTTAGAGAAAAGCGCCGGGAAGAAATCAGCCGCAGCGAATTCGCCCTCTGGCTTTCATTCTGGTCCCTTTCCTTGCTGGCCGTAGTCGGCATCAAACAAATAGACCGCCTGGTGGCCTGGCTGGGATTTTCTGGAAGCGGCATTAACTTCCTGATTTATCTGGCCGTCCTCGTCCTCTTCTATTTCATCTTCCGCCTCCGTCTCAGCCTGGGACGCCTGGACAGGAGCCTGACTGAGCTCACGCGCAGCGAGGCCTTAAAGGAAAAACGACATGGCTAATATTGCCCAAGTCGTCTGCGCCTGGCCGCCCTATGCCGGCG
>CAYSJT010000047.1:0-2307 GCA_964431625.1 uncultured Gammaproteobacteria bacterium
CCCATACCCTGGGCAAGAGAACCCTCTATCTCCTGGACGAGCCGACCACCGGCCTGCACTACTACGACATCGACCTGCTGCTTAGCGTCCTCAACCGCTTGGTAGAGAAGGGCAATTCGGTCGTGGTCATAGAGCATAACATGCACATGCTCAAATCGATGGACTACATCCTTGACCTCGGCCCGGGCGGAGGAGCGGCTGGCGGCAAGCTGGTAGCTAGCGGCGCTCCGGAAGACATCGCCCGGGAAGAAAAAAGCGCCACCGGCCTCTACCTCAAGGATTATTTAAAAAAGAAGAAATAAAAAAACCGGGAGTCCGTTTAAGGAAACCCGGTTGGGAATTCGGCGTAATCACTTTCGGAGGCGTATTGCGGAGGCGCAAAAGGCAAAAACGCATAGGCGCACATTGGCCTAATCGTTGCCAGTTGGCTTGCGATGCTTAGCATCACCTCGGGTCAATCCTCCCTTTTAGATCGCCAGCTTCCCGTAGCTCGCCCGGCCTGCTAAGAGCCGGAAAAATTCCTGTCTTGTCCGTAACTCAAGGCATTGTCGAAACGCAACGTATCGATATTGCGATTAAGCGCTGCTCCTTCTCCAGAGACATGCGCTAGCCTGTACCTAAATGCCCGGATAGCGACGGGCACACAACCTGTTTGGGGACCAGACGGGTCAAAGAACTATGGTCAACGCCTCAAAAATGAGGATACGCTAATATTAAAGCAGATGAAACGCCGAGTCAAGAGCCAAATTTCCGACTTTTCCACAAGGGTGTATGAGATATGCAGCCGGGTTCCGGCTGGCCGGGTCACTACCTATGCCTGCCTGGCCAGGACTTTAGGCCGACCAGGCGCTTCCCGGGCCGTGGGCCAGGCCCTGAAGCGCAACCCTTTCGCGCCCCAGGTACCTTGCCACCGGGTAATCCGAAGCGACGGGACATTGGGCGGCTTCCAATCGGGAGTCAAAAATAAAGCCAGGCGCCTCCGGCAAGAGGGGTTAAAAATAAAAGGGGGAAAGATAGACTTGAAAGAATATGGATACGATTTCCAAGCTTAAAGCCATCGCCAAGCAAGCGCCCAAGCAGCCGGGCGTATATTTCTGGCGGGACGGGAAGGGCTGCGTCCTCTATGTCGGCCGGGCCAGCAGCCTGCGCTCCCGCCTAAGCCAATATTTCAGAGCTGACATTGATTCGCGCATCGCCGAGATGGTTCAAAGCGCCAGAGGTCTAGATTTTGAATCCACCGAGACCCTTCTGGAAGCGATCATCCTGGAAGCCGAGAATATCAAAAAGTACTGGCCGAAATACAATATCAAGGACCGGGACGGGAGATCATTCATCTATGTCGTTATTTCCAAACAGGAGAAATACCCGAAGCCGACGCTTGTCCGCGGCCGCGATCTGGAAAAGTTTCCCGCCGGAAAAGCCTGGATCTTCGGGCCATACCAGTCCTTCCGCCTCATCCAAAGCGCCCTTAGGCTCATCCGCCGCTTCTTCCCATACAGTACTTGCCGGCCGAACCAGGGACGGGCCTGCTTTGAGTATCAGATCGGACTGTGTCCGGGCGCTTGTTTAGGAAAGATTGGGGAAAGGGAATATAAGAAGAACATCGCTCAAATACGCCTCCTGCTTTCAGGCAAGAAGAAACTCCTGATGAAACGACTGGAAGAATCAGACCCGGACAAAGCCATGGCCCTGCGCCAAATCCAGGAAGTCGCCCTCCTGACCAGGGAAGACGGATTGCAAGCCAGGCCGCAGCGCCTGGAAGGCTATGACATATCGCATCTGGCCGGCAAAGAGAGCTACGGCTCCATGGTCGTTTCCATCGCCGGTGAAGCCGACCCTTCGCAATACCGGCTCTTTAAGATAAAAGAAGCCCCCTCCGGCGATGACGAGCGGGCGCTTCTGGAAGTCCTGAGCCGCCGCTTCCGGCACAGGGAATGGCCCAGGCCAGAACTGGTGCTGATTGACGGGGGCAGGCCGCAGATAAGTTTCCTGAGCCGGGAACTGGCCAAAGACAGGCTTAATCTGCCCCTGGTCGGCATTTCCAAGCTGGGCGGGGACGAGCTGGTCTTTCCGGCCGGAACTAAGGCCGAGCAACGGCAGCTGGTTGCCGGATTGAAAGGAGAGCTGCTCAAATTGCGGGAAGAAGCTCACCGTTTCGCCAACTATGGCCGGAAACGGGCCAGCCGGCTTGACAAGTTTAGCAAATCTGCTAAAATAGCTTCATAATTAAATATCGCCACAGACGGCCAGCCGGCGAAAGCCGTAAGTCTTGCCCAGGCAGAACTGCTTCTTTTTAGGGAGCGTTTC
>CAYSJT010000048.1:0-2093 GCA_964431625.1 uncultured Gammaproteobacteria bacterium
GAGCTGTTCCTCTGGGTGTTTGCTTGGTCCTGGACGGCTAAATCCAGGCTACTCGGGAGGAATCACTTTTGTCTTATTCCCTCTATATTTAATTCTATTATAACAAAAGTGTTAGTAAAATACAATAATTTACCCCCTTGACTTTTTCTAATAAATAAAGTAAACTAGTGACAGGTAAGCATTCTTATGAAAAAAGCGGACCATTCCGCTTTTTTAAAAGAAAAAGGTCGTCTTACAATTAACAAAAATTTTAGAGCAAACAAGATGAAGAAATTATTCGTCGGCGGCTTAAACTTTAAGACGACCGAGGAATCTTTACGTGATGCTTTCTCTAAAGCTGGTGAAGTTGTCTCCGCGGTCGTTATCATGGACCGCATGACCGGTCGTTCCAAGGGCTTCGGCTTCGTGGAAATGGCCAATGACGATGAAGCCGACAAAGCGATAGAGATGTACAACAACCAGGAAATGGACGGACGCAAAGTGGTCGTTAACGAAGCCCGCCCCCTGGAAAAGAGATTCTAAGCTGACTATAGATATCCTATAGCGAAACCGAAAGCGCCCCCGCAAGGGGGCGCTTTCATATTGAGATCACTTTTTCTTCTTAGCTGTAGCCTTAGGCTTCTTGGATTTGGCCGCCTTCTTGCCCTTCCCCTCTGCCTGCCGCTTCTCGTAATTGTCTATCGCCTTTCTCAAGCCCTCCACGGCCATGACCGAGCAATGGACTTTCTGCTGGGGCAAGCCGCCCAGGTCTGAGACTATCTTCTCCCACTTATACTTCTTAGCTTCTTCTATAGTCATGCCCTTGACCTTCTCAGTCATCATGGAAGCGGTGGCAATGTTAGAGGCACAACCGAAAGACAGGAACCTCACGTCCTTGATCTTCCCCTTCTCCACCTTGAGGAAAAAATCAAGCTGGTCGCCGCAGACCATGTTGCCGATTTGGGCAAAACCATCAGGATTGTTCAGGCGGCCGATGTTCTTCGGCTTGAGAAAGTGATCCAAGGTCTTCTTGGTATAATTAAGAGCCATATGTTTTATTTTAAGCTTGAAATCGGGCTGAAGCGCCGCAGGCGCTTGACCGCTGACTTCAGGCATTTGACCGCATAATCCAGCTCGGCCTTGGTATTGAAGCGGCCGAGGGAAAAACGGATATTGCTATTGAGATAATTCTTGTCCAGGCCAATGGCTTTAAGGACATGGGAGGAACGCAGATCAGAGGCGGAACAAGCCGAACCGGTTGAAACATAGACGCCCTTCTGGCTCAGATCAATCAATATCGCCTCTCCTTCCACGTAACCGAACATGACATTTAAGTTCGCCTGGCTGCGCTCTTTCAGGCTGCCGTTAAGCCTGACCTCGGGAATCTCCGCCTTTATTTTCTGCCAGAGATAATCTCGCAGCGCCTTAACTTTTTTCAGATAAGCGGAGCGCTCGCGATAGGCTAAATCTAAGGCTTCAGCTAAACCGATTATTCCGGGCAAATTATGGGTGCCGGAGCGCTTGCCATCCTCCTGGCCGCCGCCTAGGATAAGCGGCTTTATCTTTATCTTCGGATTGACATAGGCCAGGCCAACGCCTTTGGGCCCGTATATCTTGTGCCCGGAAAGACTAATAAGGTCGAGGCCCATTT
Organism: uncultured Gammaproteobacteria bacterium; assembly: GCA_964431625.1. Classification (GTDB taxonomy): domain Bacteria; phylum Patescibacteriota; class Patescibacteriia; order Patescibacteriales; family UBA12465; genus UBA12465. Next base: position 1,631 of record CAYSJT010000048.1, read on the forward strand.
TCTTCGCGTCAAGCTTGAGATAGGGCACGGCCTGGACGGCGTCGGTATGGAAATAGGCGCCGTAGCGATGGGCGATTTTAGCCAGCTCGGCGATGGGCTGGATGGTGCCGATTTCATTATTGACCGCCATGACCGAAACCAGGACAGTTTCTTTGTTCATCAGTTTTTCCAATTCGGCCGGAGAAACCAGGCCCTCCTTATCAACCGGCAAAGTAACTATTTCAAAACCCTGCCGCCCTAATTCGCGGGCCGCTTCCCGCACGCAGGGATGCTCAATGGCTGAGATAATTAACCGCTTCCCTTTCTGAGCGTTAGCTTCAGCTACCCCCCGAATAATGAAATTATTGCTCTCAGTAGCTGAAGCGGTGAAAATAACTCCCTCGGGCTCACCTCCGATAGCTTTGGCGACGCGACGCCTCGCTTCGGCCAGAGCCAAGAAAGCCGACTGGCCTAAACCGTGTAT
>CAYSJT010000049.1:0-1913 GCA_964431625.1 uncultured Gammaproteobacteria bacterium
AGCCGGACTGACCGAAATGGCCCTCACCCTAGCCTTAGACCGTTGGCTCAAGGGCGAGTTCATCGTCGCCCGCTCTTCCAGTTATGATGACTATAACCATGGCGTCGATCATTTGCTTATCGACAAGAAAACCGGCCAGCCCATCTGCGGCTTTGACGAAGTAATCAGCGCGGCCTCAGACGGCAGCGCTCCGAAAAAGGAAGCCAAGCTTGGAGCGATGATGGCTAGAGGCGGCGCCAGAATGAAATACGGCGCCAAGCTGGAAGACGGCGCCCTGAAGCGCCAGTCCCTGCGCGACCTGCCTGCTTTTTATCTTTCTCTGACCAAGAGCGAATTAAGCCAGCTTATCGCCTCCCTCAAGCAGCCGGAAAGCGATAATCTTAGCCCGGCTGAAGCCAAGATTTCCGAGCGCCTGCTGGAATCTTTGCGCCTCCAATCCGAACGCCCGGCCAATGATGCGGCGGTCCGAGCTAAGGCCAGAGAGGCTCTGGACAGATTATCCGGCTGCTTCAAGCTGGCCCAGGCCGCCTAAGCGTATGAGCAAGCTTTTTCTATACAACACCCTGAGTCTAAGTAAAGAGGAATTCATTCCCACAGAACCTGGTCGGGCCGGCGTCTATACTTGCGGACCGACGGTATACAATTACGCTCACATCGGCAACCTCCGTACCTATATCTTTGAGGATCTATTGAAACGGGTTTTAAAGTATGACGGCTATGAAGTCCGCCATGTCATGAATATCACCGACGTCGGCCATTTGACCGGCGACATGGACATGGGGGAAGACAAATTAGAAGTCGGAGCCAAGCGCGAGAACAGAAGCGCTTGGGACATCGCTGCCTTCTATGCCGAGTCTTTCCGCCGCGACTTGGTCCGGCTCAACATCCTGGCGCCTGATGTCTGGTGCCGGGCAACCGAGAATATCGCTGAACAGATAGAGCTGATTTCTGTTTTAGAAAAGAAGGGTTATACCTATCGCACCGCCGACGGCGTCTATTTCGATACAGCTAAAGTCGACGGATACAATAAGCTCAGTCATCTTCCCTTAGAAGAGCTGCGCGAGGGGGCGAGGGTGGAGAAGAATCCGGAAAAGCGCAACCCGACGGATTTCGCCCTCTGGAAGTTTTCTCCCTCAGACGCCAAGCGCCAAATGGAATGGGAGTCCCCCTGGGGCAAAGGCTTCCCCGGCTGGCACATAGAATGCTCGGCCATGAGCCTGAAGTATCTGGGCAAGCATTTAGACATCCATTGCGGGGGAATAGACCACATCAACGTCCACCATACAAACGAGATCGCTCAATCCGAGGCGGCCACCGGCGAGAAGTTCTTCAATTATTGGCTCCATGGCGCTTTTCTCAACATCGTCGGCGGCAAGCGCATGGGCAAGAGCGAAGGGAATTTTCTGACCCTGGACAAGGCGGTGGTAGAGGCGGGGATTAATCCGCTTAGCTTCCGGTTCGCCGCCCTCCAGGTCCACTACCGCAAGCCAATGGAATATTCGCCGGCCATTTTAGAGCAGGCCGAGTCAGGCTTGAAAAGCCTATATAGCCAGATTGTTTCCCTTGCTTCCCAAGCCGAAGGAACAGGGAAGGTCATTCCTGTAATAAAAGATGAATTTGAGAGAGCGATCAACGACGATCTAAACATGCCCCAGGCTTTGGCCGTCCTTTTTTCCTGCCTCAAGAGCCAGGCATCTGCTTCCGACAAGCTAGCTACGGCTTTTGATTTCGATTTTGTTTTCGGCCTTGATTTAGCCAAGTCCGCAATTTCCCGCCGTTCTTTGGCCGAAGTTGATCTGTCGGAAGAGGCACGGCGACTCTTGTCACAGCGCCAAGCTGCCCGCCAGGCCAAGGATTGGGCTGAATCGGACCGTCTTCGCCAAGCCTTGGAAGTTCTAGGTTTTGAATTGGAA
>CAYSJT010000050.1:0-1889 GCA_964431625.1 uncultured Gammaproteobacteria bacterium
GGCGACATCGCCGCCAGTGGCTTTGTCTTTCAGCCCTGGCTCATTACCGACGTCTTGAACCTCAATTTAACAAAAGAGGCCAAGCTCGTCGTCATGGAGCAAATCGCCACCCGCTTCCTGGAGCTCAAGACTCTTTATGAGTACTATGGCTTCAAGATCAAGTTCCTGGGCGGAGAAACGGCTGATCTGCCCGACCAGGTGCGAAGCGGCGTCTTTGACCTGGCCATTACCGCCTGGGCTGACCGCCGGGAGGTCATTACCGGAAATGTTGAGGTAAACGACGTTATCCACGGCCTGCGTTCAGACGGACAGGCGCCCTGGGAAGAAAAGCCAAATTCCGGGCTCATGTCCAACGGCCTGACCCTGGCCAGGAGATGCCTGATGAGGTCGTACTACAACAAGCAGTACCCGATTCTCAGCCGGGGCGGAGATTTCTATCAGGGCCGCTTCGATTTCGGCACTCACAACGATGACCTGGGCATGACAGTCGGCGAAGCCCTGCTTTCCCCGACCCGCCAATGGGCGATTATCATCCGGCACATCCTGGAGCTTTTCAAGAAAGCGGGATATCTGGATCTGATCCATGGCATCACCATGAACACCGGGGGCGGCTGCACCAAGATCCGCCACCTGGGCAAAGGCATTTGCTACAAAAAGAAGATGCCTGAGCCGCCGCCGATCTTCCAACTCATCCGTCAAGAAAGCCAGGTGGAATGGAAGGAGATGTTCCAGGATTTCAACTGCGGCATCGGCTTGGACTTCATTACCCCCAACCATCCGGTCGTTATCAACATCCTCCAGCAGGCTTGCCGCGACTTCCGGCTGCCTGCGCCTCATTGGCTCGGCTTCTGTCATGAGTCTTCTGACGGGGAGAACCGCGTCATCCTGGAAACGGACTATGGGACCTTCGACTATTAGCCCTGGACTTTTCCAGGACGAAAGCGCATCAAGGATGCGCTTTTTCTTTTTGCCAAAAAGGCGGCAGGCTGTTAGAATAATATAGCTTAGTTTATCTATGTAATATCAGCTAATATGCCTCAAGCCAAGCCCCAGATAATGATTATCCACGGCGCCGAATCCTTCAAGACAGAGAAGGAATACTTGCGCTTCTTAAAAACCAGGGAGATATCTTTGGATTCAAAGCATCGCTGGCACGGAAAATACCTGGATGAAAAGCTGGGCCGGCAATGCCAGATCATCCGGCCGCGCATGCCTTTGGCTGAGAACGCCCGCTACCGCGATTGGAAGATATATTTCGAGCGCTTCATCCCCCATCTCAAGCCCGGAGTCATCCTGATCGGCAATTCCATGGGCGGAATCTTCCTGGCTAAGTATTTGTCCGAGAACCGCTTCCCCAAGCCTATCCGCTCAGCCTATCTGGTCTGCCCGCCTTTTAACGACTCCCAATTCGACGGCCGCTGCTATGGCGGTTTCAAGCTGGGGAAGAGCTTGGTCAAATTGGAAAAGAGCGCGCCCCGCTTGGCGCTGCTGTTTTCCAAACAGGACAAGGTCGTGCCGCCTATAAACGCCAAGCGCTATGCCGCCAAGCTCAGCCGGGCGGAGATACATATGTATCCCCATGTCACGGGCCATTTCCAAGTGGAAAAGCTGCCGGAGCTTGTTCGGATGATCCGCCAGGACTTGAAGCGGTTGGCTTAATATTTACTTATGAAGAGATTTCTTTTGATGATCAAAGAGAACCGTTATGCTGTCTCAGGCGGCCTGGCCATTATTCTGGCCGCTTTTTTCTGGAGCCTGGACGGGCTTTTCATCCGGACCCACTTCTATGCCTATCCGGCCGGCCTGGTCGTTTTCTGGGAACACTTCCTGGGGCTAGTCGTCCTTTCCCCCTTTATCATCCTCAATTGGTGGAGGATACGGTCCTTGAA
>CAYSJT010000051.1:0-1829 GCA_964431625.1 uncultured Gammaproteobacteria bacterium
CTTGCAATCTGTGGCCGCACAGATTTTTTATATGCCAAAAAGCAAACTGCAAAAACAGGAAATCCTGCGCGACCTGAACGAGAAGATCAAAAAGGCCAAATCCGTCATCTTCGCCGGCTTCAATGCCCTGGGGGTGAAGGATAACGAGGATCTAAGGAGCAAGCTGCGCGCGGAAAACAGCGAATACTACGTAGCCAAGAAGACCTTGATGGACATCGCCTTCAAGGATTCCAAGGTGGAGTCTCTCCAGGTCCGTTCCTTCCCGGGCAAAGTCGCGGCTGTCTTCGCCTACGATGACGAAATCGCCGCCGCCAAGATCATCGGCAATTTCCGCAAGGACAAGGAAAAGGCGGACAAGGCCGTCTTCCTCGGCGGTATTTTAGAAGGGCGCCTGCTCAGCCAAGCGGAAGCCGAAGCCCTGTCCAAGCTGCCGAGCAAGACCGAGCTCTACGCCAAGATCGTCGGCTCTTTGAATGCCCCGATTTCCGGCTTCGTCAACGTCCTGGCCGGCAACCTGCGCAACCTGGTCTATGTCCTTAAAGCCATTGAAGCTAAGAAATAATTAATTTAAATATTAAACACAATACTATGTCTGAAGAAAACAAGGATACCGTCAAGGTTCCGGAAAAGTTCGAGAAGATCGTCAACGAGATTGAAAAGATGAGCGTCCTGGATTTGGCCGAGCTGGTCAAAATCCTGGAGGAGAAGTTCGGCGTTTCCGCCGCCGCTCCGGCCATGATGATGGCCCCCGGCGCCGGCGCGGCCGGCGAAGCCGTTGAAGCCAAGGACAGCTTCGATGTCGAAATCACTGACGGCGGCGCTAACAAGATCAACGTCATCAAGGCGGTCCGCGAGCTCACTGAAATGGGCCTCAAGGAAGCCAAGGACTTAGTCGACGGCGCCCCCAAGGTCTTAAAGGAAGGCGTCAAGAAGGAAGAGGCCGAAGCCATGAAGAAAAAACTGGAAGAGGCCGGCGCCAAAGTGACTTTGAAATAAGCAGGATTATAAAAACCGCCCCGATTGGGGCGGTTTTTGTATGCCCGAAAATAGTTTATATCTAATCCAAATTAGCCTGATAGACCTTCTCGCCGCTTAAGATATAGGCGGTCTTGCCGTCATCGCTTAGGACAATATCGTCCATCTGGGACAAGGAGTCAAAACGATATTGGCTGATCAAGTGCCCATCCTGCTTAGCAAGCACCGCCAGGCGCTTGGACCCGGGCGAGAAGATATAGAGATATTTGTCAGAGCCAATCAAACGAGAAGCATCATCCATGGCCGGCAAAAGGGCCGGAGCCTGGTATTCTTGAACATTGCCGGTATAGAACTTGAGCAGGCTGCCGTCAGCCTTTAATACATAAATGCTGCCGTCAATATAAAGGTCCCGAGCTTGGCTTAAGTCTTCCGGCTGTTTAATCCAGGCAGAAGAAGCGCCGCTGATGTTGTTATGCTTGTATATCTGATTCTGCGAACCGGCTAAGAGATACAGATGGGAGCCGAAGATATGGAAACTCGTGACGCCGCTTTCAAAATTGGACACCGACGGGATTGAGCTGGCTCCGGTCTTGGTATTGAGGCTGACAAGCTTCTGTCCGTCCAAGGCGTAGATGATATCGCCGGCGGCATAGGGGCGGCTGAGCTGATTGGCGCCGCTCGGCTCCCAGGTGTTGGCTGGGGGCGCTCCCTGGCTAATCGCATAAATCCGCTGCCCGCCTAGTCCATACAGGCTGCCGGAACTGAAAGCCAGGCTCTTGATTCCGAGACCGGAAAGATCGCTGTATTCAGAGGCCTGGCTGACGGCCTTTAGCTTGTATACCTTTTCCCTTAGC
>CAYSJT010000052.1:0-1586 GCA_964431625.1 uncultured Gammaproteobacteria bacterium
GTTGCATGCCCATAAGGCAGGGACGCCAACCATGGGGGGCGTTTTGATTTGGGGGACGGTCTTGATATTTATCCTAGCTTTTTCTTTTTTGGGCGACTTTTTCCCGAACAGCCTGTTAGCCCGCTTTAATTTCCTTTCCCGAGCCGAAACCCTATTGCCTCTTGGAGCCTTAGTGGTAACCGCCCTAATAGGCCTTTTTGATGATTGGCTGGATGTCAGGGGCAAGGGGGTCTTTGGGGGCGGCGGCTTGAAACTTCGCCACCGAATTCTTATCTATACCGTCATCGCCATTGTTGGCGCTCTCTGGTTCTATTTCAAGCTCGATTGGTCAGTCTTCCATATTCCTTTCTTTGGCAATTTTGAAATCCAGGCCTGGTATATTCCGATCTTTATCTTTATCATCGTCGCCACTTCTTTTTCGGTTAATGAGACTGACGGACTCGATGGTTTAGCCGGAGGCACTCTAGTTACCGCTTTTGTTGCCTACGGAGTGATTGCTTTCAGTCTAGGCCGATATGATTTGGCTACCTTCTGCGGGGTAATCATCGGCGCTCTACTAGCCTTCCTCTGGTTCAATATCCCGCCCGCCCGTTTTTATATGGGTGATACCGGGGCCATGAGCTTGGGCGTTACTTTGGGCATCATCGCCATGCTCACAAACAGCGCTTTGTTGCTGCCTTTTATCGGCTTGGTGTTTCTGATTGAGTCGATTTCAGTCATTGTCCAGACTTTATCTAAGCGCCTCAGGGGGAAAAAGATATTCATTTCTTCTCCTGTCCATCACCATTTTCAAGCCGTTGGCTGGCCTGAACCGAAAGTAGTGATGCGTCTTTGGGTGATTTCCGGAATCGGCGCCGCCCTGGGCTTGATGATATTTTTGATGGATAAGAATCTTTAGCGCTTATGAGCTGGGAAAGAGTCAGCCAGAAACTGTTCGGAGTTAGCCGCGGCGAGCATGAACCGGACAAGAGCCTGATAGTCTCGTCCCTGGTCCTTATCGTGTTTGGTCTGGTCATGCTCTTTAGCGCCTCTTCCGTTGTTTCTTATGCCAAATTCGGCAATACCTATTCTTATTTTTTGCATCAGCTTATCGCTTTGGGGGTCGGCCTGGTCGCTTTCCTTTTCTTTGCCCGCAAGGACTATCGTATCTGGAAGAAATATGCGATTTTTTTTCTTTTCTTTTCCATTGCCCTGCTTCTTTTAGTCTTTATTCCCGGGCTTAGGGCTGAACACGGCAAAGCCATGAGCTGGATAAACCTTTTTGGCTTTTCTTTCCAGCCTTCCGAGCTGGTCAAGCTCTCCTTCCTTATCTATTTGGCTACTTGGCTGGAAGTCAAGAAAGACAAGCTTTCCAGCCTGGGCAATGGCATCATTCCTTTTATCGTCGTTTTAGCCGTCATTAGCGGGCTGATGATTGCCCAGCCTGATCTGGGCACTTTATTTATCATCGCCGCCAGCGCTGTCGTCGTCTTCTTTGTCGGCGGCGGCAAAGTCTCTCATATCATTATGGCCGGGCTGGCCGCCGGCATCGTGCTATTTGCCGCTTTAAGCCTCAACTCTTCCTATCAGAGCGACCGCATTAAATG